>CAZGYO010000068.1:0-9671 GCA_964530455.1 uncultured Victivallales bacterium | reverse complement strand
CGAAAGGTTCTCCGGGAATCACGGCCACCTTTTCCTCTGCAAGGAGTTTCTCTGAGAATTCCCAGCTGCCCAGTCCGAAAGAGGAGATATCGCAGAATATGTAGAAAGCTCCCTGCGGCAGAATGCAGGATATGCCCTCGATTCCGTTTATCAGGCCGAAAATAAGGTTGCGGCGTTCTGAAAACGCCTTTCTCATATTCTCCACCGGGGTCTGGTCGCCCTGGATCGCGGCCAGCGCTCCGTACTGTGCGAAGCTCGTCGGGTTGGAGGTTGTATGGCTCTGGAGAGCGGTGATCCTTTTGACTATCCATTCCGCGGCTGTCAGGTACCCGAGTCTCCACCCGGTCATGGAGTATGCCTTGCTCAGGCCGTTGACGGTTATGGTATTTTCAGCGATGCCCGTTGAAAGTGACGCGATGCTTATGTGCGGGAAATCTTTTTCATAAACCAGTTTTTCGTATATTTCATCGGCGAGCACCAGTATTCCGCGCTTCAAAGCTATGGCGGCTATCTTTTCGAGAGTCTGCTTCCTGTAGACCGCGCCGGTCGGGTTGCTCGGAGTGTTGAGAACCAGAAGCCGGGTTTTCGGCCCGATTGCTCTGTCGAGTTCACCCGGATTGATTTCATAGTTTGCCGAGGCGTCAGCGTGAAGGATCACGGGCGTTGCCCCCACTCCCTTTACCATTTCCGAATAACTCAGCCAGTACGGGGCTGCAAGTATCACCTCATCGCCCGGGCCGCAGGTGGCGGCTATTGCGGAAAAGACGCTGAATTTCGCTCCGGGGCCCACGACTATATTTGCAGAGTCGGTGTCTATCCGGTTGTCGTTCCTGAACTTTTCAGCAACGGCGGCTTTGAGTTCAGGTATTCCGCTGGCGGGTGTGTATTTGGTCATCCCCTTTTCAAGGGCTTCTATGGCGGCCGCCTTGATGTGTTCGGGCGTATCGAAATCCGGTTCACCGGGGCAGAGGCTTACCACGTCTTCTCCCGAAGCGGCCATAGCCTTGGCTTTCGATGTTATGCCCAGTGTGGCGGACGGTGTCATTTCGGCCATCGGGCCGGCGGGTTTCTGAATTGAAGTCATCTAGAGTCCTTTTTTGCCCAGGTATTCGTATATTATCTCGTGGACGGGATTCTCCTGAACCTTCAGAATCCCCATCTCTCTTTCAGCGTTTTCGACCGAATCGGAGGCGTGGGCGGTGTTTATCATCACGTCCTTCCCGAATTCGCGCCTGATGGTGCCGCCTGGCGCCGCGGCCGGGTCGGTGGGGCCCAGTACATCGCGTATTTTACTGATGGCGCCCTTGCCTTCATAGACGAGGATCATGCACTTGACGCTCCCCGGCTTTTCCAGGTCTTCTTCGGGACATCGTTCCGGTCGGCATCCCGACATGAATTCGACTATTCGGGAGAACTGGTCTTCCGCGTAGACTGTACCCACGGATTCCGATAATACCCCGACGGTCTCATCCGGAAGTGGCAGCCCAAGTTCACGTTCCAGTATGCCTCTGGCTTCATTGCCTATTCTCGAGGCAAGTTTATCTTTCAATGTTTTCCGTACAGGCTTGTAGAACTCAAGCGCTTCCGAAACGGACATCGCTTTGAGTTTACATCCGATGATACGAAGTCCGGTCTTGCTGAACATGTCTATGATGTTGCCCGGCTTTGAACTCGGATAGCGCCAGTTGTCGGGCTTTATTATCACCAGGGTTCTTTCAACGTTTTCCGGGTTCTCGTATTTTACCTTCTCAACGATGTTCGGCTGGCCCTTTATGAAGTCCGCGAACATCCGCAGTTTGGAGTCGGCGTATTTCTGGTCTGGAGGTGTGAGTACAGCGGGTTCGAAGTAACGGACATTGCCGGAAGTGTCGAATACAAGATCGGAGTATGTGTCCCGGATTGTCTCTCCGGTAATGAAATCTTCGTCGGGGGTTCTGGAATGTATCCCGCCGACTATAGAATAGAGTTTCCTGCACGCGTCTTCACCCCGGAAGAAAAGCATGAATAACCTTTTACAACCGCCGGAGACTTTGGGGCAGAAGGTCTCACTGACGTAGTCCGAGAGCATTGTGGCGGCGTTTTCATCCCCTTTTTCCTTTACCGTGTCATATATAGCCTCGGCATACGCGGTGGCGAAGTCTCTGGTGGGGCACAGTACCCTTGCGCCGACCAATTCGAGTTCCGTGCGGGAGAGCAGCCGGGCAATCACTCCGCCGGTACGGGATTTCATTATAGTGTACGGGGTGATTATTACGTAGGAAAAACCTTCAGGCATCTTTAGCCTCCGTCTGCTTTGTTTATGCGCTTCTCAACTCGTCCTCGGGGGCGACATCGGCGAGCGTTGTTTTTTTCGAAGACTGTTTTTTAGGTTTCCGTTTTTTTCTGATGACGGGCGCCTTGCCGTTGACCGTAGCCGGCGTGATCGTGCATGATTTGACGTCTCCGCGTGATGGGATCGAATACATTATTTCGAGCATCAGTTCCTCTATTATGGAACGCAGGCCTCTCGCCCCGGTTCCCTTTTCAATAGCCTTTTCAGCGAGGGCTTCAAGGGCTTTTTTCTGAAAGGAGAGCTGGACTCCCTCCATCTGCATCAGCACCTGAAACTGTTTTGTGATTGCATTTTTCGGTTCCGTGAGTATTCTCACAAGCTCTTCCTTGCCGAGTTTTGAAAGGGTGGTGACGACGGGAAGCCTTCCGGTAAATTCAGGAATGAGACCGAACTTGATGAGATCTTCGGGTTCGGGCAGGAATTCCCCGTTTTCTCCGGTCTTTTCCCCGGCCAGCTTTCCCATCTCCTCGTGGTGCCTGAAACCCAGTATCTGTCTGCCGACACGCCGCTGAACTATCCTGTCGAGCCCCACAAAGGCGCCGCCGCAGATGAAAAGTATATTTTCCGTGTTTACCTGGAGATATTCCTGGTGGGGATGCTTGCGCCCGCCTTTCGGGGGGACATTCGCGGTAGTACCCTCGAGAATCTTGAGAAGCGCCTGTTGCACTCCCTCGCCGGAAACGTCGCGCGTTATCGAGACGTTTTCGGTGCGCCTCGCTATCTTGTCTATCTCGTCTATGTAGATTATCCCGATCTGAGCACGCTGTATATCGTAGTCCGCTGCCTGTACGAGCCTGAGCACGATGTTTTCCACGTCTTCCCCGACATAGCCTGCCTCGGTCGTCGTCGTCGCGTCGCAGATACAGAACGGCACGTCGAGCACCCGCGCGAGTGTGCGGGCGAGAAGCGTCTTGCCCGAGCCCGTCGGACCGATAAAGAGCACATTGCTTTTCTCTATTTCTACATCTGGGTCAGAATAGCGGTTCCGGCCCCTTTTGCTCTGAAGTCGCTTGTAGTGGTTGTGAACCGCAACGGAGAGCACCTTCTTCGGGAGTTCCTGGCCGATAACATATTTATCCAGTTCCTCGTGGATTTCCATTGGTCTGGGAATATCGAGAAGTGGGATGGCAAAGTTGTCTTTGCTCTTGCGTTTCTCCTCCTCATTATACATGCCCATGCAGATTTCTATGCACTTGCGGCATATTGTCTCGCCGGTCGGGCTCGAAATAAGCTGTCCAACCTTCTCGGCATTGAGCCCGCAGAACGAGCACTTCACGTCATCTCGGCTGTTTCCGCCTTTTATCGCCATTGTTCACCACCTCTACTTTTTGCCGGGCATGGTTTCAAGAACTTTATCGACCAGTCCGTATCCCACGGCTTCTTTCGCGCTCATGAAAAAGTCCCTTTCCGTGTCTCTGGAAACTTTTGAGAGCTTTGTTCCGGTGTGGCCGGATATGATCTTGTTAATATTTTCTCTGAGACGGAGTATTTCTCTGGCATGGATGTCTATGTCCGAAGCTGTACCCTGAGCCCCTCCCCAGGGCTGGTGAATCATTATCCGGGAATTCGAAAGAGCGTATCGTTTCCCTTTGGCGCCGGCGCAGAGAAGAAGCGCGCCCATGCTTGATGCCTGGCCCACGCAGTACGTCTTGATATCGCATTTGAGGATCTGCATCGTGTCGTAGATCGCGAGCCCTGCCGTAACGGATCCGCCGGGCGAATTTATATACAGGTCGATATCCTTCTTGGGGTCCTCCGACTGCAGGTAGAGAAGCTGAGCAACCATGAGGTTGGCGACGTTGTCGTCCACGGGGGTCCCGAGCATAATTATGCGGTCTTTGAGGAGGCGTGAATATATGTCATAGCCTCTCTCTCCCTGACCAGACTGTTCAACGACCATCGGAACAAGTAGTGACATTTTGATATTCTCCATGAATTTTGTATGTTTATCTCAAGAAAGCCCGGTTCAATGCCGACCGGGCGAAAAAAGTATATTTACAAGGAGCCAATTTCAAAAGTCTCCGTGGCCGCCTGCCTGTGCCTGCGATAGCAACGTTTCACGCGGAGTTTTGAAACCGGCTCATAGAGTAATATACACCTGATATTTGATTATTACTTCTTTTCAGAGGATTTTTTATTTTTGTCGGGCGCTTTTTCCCCGGAACTTTTCTTTTTTGCCGGGGCGGCAGTCTTTATCTCGGCGTTTTCTATTATGAAATCACTCACCTTGCCCATTATAATGTCCATGTGCAGTTCTTCAATTCGCCCGGAGGACTCCATTTTCTGCTTGAGTTCCTTCTCCTTGTAGCCGTAGACTCTGCTCATCATCTGTATGCGCTTGTCAACCTCGCTGTCCTGGATTTCAATGCCTTCTTCGCGGGCGATTTTTCTGAGGACAAGGAATCTTTTAGTCCTTTCGGCCGCGTTTTTTTCGGCGGTCTTGAGGTGTTCCTCCTGGTTTTCGGAAAACTTTTTAGCGTCGTCCTCCGAGTTCACCATGGAATTCGCGAGCGCCTGGAACTCTCTTCTTGATGCCTGCCCGAGAAGAGCCGGCGGAAGGGGGATGTCTCCCGCCTTGTCGCAGATCCCGTCGATTACGCTGTTGCGGAACTCCGCTTCGGCTTCCTGGGCTTTCCGGTTTTTCCTGCTAGTCTCAATCCGGTTTCTGAGTTGCTCCATGTCCTCGACCTTCAGCATTTCGCAGAGAGCCTCGTCGGATTTCACCGGGGCGCGGCGTTGTATTTCGTGTACCTTGATCTTGTAGTTTACGGTCTTTCCAGCCATTTCAGGTTCGCGGTAGTCTTGCGGGAAAACCGATTGCAGCTCGTATTCACCGTCTGTCTCGGCCCCTTTAAGCGCCTCGATTACTCCCGGAAGACTTTCCGGCTCCGAAAGCCATGTCCAGGTGTCTTCGGCTGAAGCCAGGGTCCTTAGCGTGGCGGGCAAATCCTCGTCAAGTTCCATGTCGGAACTGTAACTGATTTTGAGCATATCACCTTCTTCAGCCTTGGATTTCACGGTTGCGAATTCCGCATACATCTCGCGGTAGCTGTCGATTTGTTCCTCGACTTCTTTTTTTGTAACGTCGGCTTCCGGTCTCTCAAGTTTAAGGCCTTTGTATTCCGGAAGTTCTATTTCCGGCGCCACGTTGAGTTCCATCTCGAATTCCAAGCCGCTGTCCCTTTGGACATTCAGCGACCCGCGTTCGGGCATGGTATATGAGAGCATGTCCAGACTGTCGTCCGCGGATATCTTGTCGAACACCCTGATGACACAGCGGCGGACGATTTCCTCCGAGACGGCGTCCTTGTAGTTGCTTTCCACGAGGGCGGCCGGCGCCTTGCCGGGACGAAAACCGGGAACGCGGGCATATGCCGCGAAATCCTTCACGACTTCGTCAAGCTCTCTGTTCAAGGCTTCCGCGGTGAAAGTGGTTTTCAGGTTTTTAACACAGGCCTCTTTCTCCGACACATCGAAGGAGACGCCTTTCATATCAGCAGTATCTTCATTTGCCATCTGTCTTTACTTCCCCAAAATTGGTTGTTATTTACCGGCATGGCCGGGATGAAAAGGCATTACCATACATTCTGTCATATTTTTTTCCAAAATCTTTTCAAAATCTTTTTCTCTTCTTGTAAAAATCTTCCGTGATGTTAGTTTTACGGCTTGTCGCTTGAAGCAGAGCCGAAAAGGCTGTAATGTTTTCAGCGGCTTGCTGCTGCTTTTTATTTTGAAATTTTGCTTGTTGCGGGCTATAGTTAGTTGAATCGCGGCCGTCGCGCACGGTTGCTGAACTTGAAATGATGGAGAACTCCGGGCATTATTCTGGAAAATTGAAAATATGGCTAACGGCGCACCTAAATTAATCGTTCTTTCCGAACAGCACCGTGGAAAGAGTTTTGAACTGACTGAGGATGTACATAGCTGTGGTCGCGTTGAGAGCGCCGACATCTATATAAAAGACCCTACTATCAGTACACACCACTGCGATTTTGTCAGGACGGAAAACTCTTATCTCCTCAGAGACCACAACAGCACAAACGGTACCCGAGTCAATAATGTCCCTATAACCGAACAGGAACTTCAGAACAGCGACATACTCCAGCTCGGCGGCGTGGAAATACTCTTCGACTGCGACGACAAGACCGTGACGACGGTACTCCGGACGCAGACGGGAATAAACCTTCAGGGCGACCAGGTCGGGCTGTCCACTGTCAAAAAAATGAACAACGTGTCGCCGTACGGTACACAGAACCAGCGGGGAGGGAAAAGCCACAAGGTGATGGTTCTTATTGTTATCGTATTCACTTTGTTTGCTCTGGGCTTGATCGGTTATCTTATATCCCTGCTTCTCAAACAGGGTTGAGAAGCAGCCCCACGTATTCTTTTCAGCACTTTATATGACCATACCCAACCCTATTTTGAATAAATGAAAAACGAAGAGCATAATAACAAAAGAGACCCGGCGCCGGATAAACAGGCGTCGAAGCGAGGCAGACCTCAAATAGCCTTCTTCATATGGATGCTTGTCTTCATAGCGCTCGGAGTGGTCTTTTTCTATACCCAGCACCGAAAAGACTATGCCGAATGGGACCAGAAGAAGTTCGAGGAGGAACTTAAAGCCGGAAACGTCGAAACCGTCAATATCATTTCCGAGACGGAAGGCGTCAAACTCATTGTCGGAGAGTACCGCATCCCGGACTCCAAGCCCGTGCATAAACTCGACGAGTCCGAAAACCTCTACAGGGTGAGAGTCATCTACACAACCCCTCTGGACGAACTGCTGAGGGAACAGAATGTAAAAAGGGAGGTTAAAAAGCTCGACGCCTGGCTGAAGACTCTCATTATGACCATTCTTCCGATCCTGATCCTTGTGGGGCTTCTTTACTTTCTTTTTTCCAGGCAGATAAAGATGGCCGGACGGGGCGCGATGCAGTTCGGCAAGAGCCGGGCGAGGATGATATTCCCCGACGAACACCGCGTGACTTTCAAGGATGTTGCAGGCGCGGATGAGGCGAAAGAGGAGACGATGGAGATAATAGACTACCTTAAAGATCCGCTGAAGTTCAAGATGCTGGGTGGCAGGATTCCCAAAGGCGCCATGCTCACAGGGCCTCCGGGCACCGGCAAGACGCTGCTGGCCAAAGCTATCGCCGGCGAGGCCGAAGTCCCGTTCTTCGGTATCAGCGGTTCGGATTTCGTGGAAATGTTCGTCGGTGTAGGGGCGAGCCGTGTCAGAGACATGTTTGAGCAGACCCGGAGGCATTCGCCCTGCATACTCTTTATTGACGAGATAGACGCCGTAGGGAGATCGCGTTTTTCGGGAATAGGCGGAGGTCACGACGAGAGAGAACAGACCTTGAATGCCCTTCTTGTGGAAATGGACGGTCTGGAAACGCTGGAGGGCGTGATAGTCGTGGCAGCGACCAACCGTCCGGACGTGCTCGACCCCGCATTGCTCAGGCCGGGCAGGTTTGACAGGCAGATTGTGCTTGATCTTCCCGACATCAACGGGCGCAAGAAGATACTCGAGGTGCACGCGGAAAACATCAAGATGGACAGCAAGGCCGATCTCGGTCGCATTGCAAGAGGGACTCCCGGTTTCAGCGGCGCGGATCTCGCAAACCTAATCAACGAGTCAGCGCTTCTGGCGGCCAGACGCGATAAAAAGATGACGACGATGGAGGAACTGGAGGAGGCAAGGGATAAGGTCCGATGGGGCCGCGAAAGGCGCAGTAGGAAGATCAGCGAACGCGAACGCCGCCTGACCGCCTACCACGAATCCGGACATACCCTCTGCGTACTTTTCTGCCCGAAGGCGACTCCCCTGCACAAAGTCACGATAATTCCAAGAGGCGTTGCCTATCTGGGCGCCACCTTGAACCTTCCGGACGAGGACAAATACACCATGAGCAGGAACGAACTCGTGGATGAACTCACGGTGCTCATGGGCGGCCGCGCGGCAGAGGAACTCGTATTCGGGGATGTAACCAGCGGCGCCGCCAGCGATATCAAGGAGGCCACAAAAATGGCAAGGCGCATGGTCTGCGCGTTCGGTATGAGCGATCTGCTTGGGACGGTCCAGTACGGTGCAAGGGATGAGCATATCTATCTCGGCCGTGACATAGTCAAGTCCGAGGACTACAGCGAGGAGACGGCCCGCGAGATAGATCTTGAGATCAAGAAGATAGTCGACAGCGCCAGGGAAAACGCTGCCAGGATACTTTCGGACAACCGCGACAAGCTGGAGAAACTGGCTGAAAAACTGCTCGAATGCGAGACAATGGAAGCCGGAGAGGTTCGGAAGATGCTGGATATTCCCGACAACCGGGGAAAAGAAGAGGAGCGCGGCAGGGATATCTCTCCCCCCGAATCACCCTTCGCGAAGAGAAGTCCGGAACCCGGAAACCTCTCCTGATCCCGACTGTGGCTCCGGCAGCTGACAGCAACATCGAGGAAGCTTTCGAGGCAGACGGAAAAAACACTTTCCTGCGGTGCAGAGTGCAGCCCAAATCCTTGAGAACCGCCGTTGTTCCCCAAATAATAAACGGGTATCTGAAAATTGCGGTTTCCGCCGCGCCGGAAAAAGGAAAAGCGAACTTTGAACTCGTGAAGTTCCTCGCAAAAAAGCTGCATATACCGCCATCCGCGATAAGTATATCTTCCGGCTTGCGTTCCAGAAACAAGACCCTTGTTTTTCCTGTCTCGAAACGGAAAGCGACGGGCCTGATCCCGGGCACGGCTTTGCCGTGCATATTCAGATTCGGCAGAGCCGAATATGAATTTACATTTTGTAATTTTGAAAAATTCACATAACCTGTTAACAAACAGGTTATTAACCCTAAAATATTGATTTTTCATGAAATAACGGGGCGAGCGGCGCAATCCCCTTGAACCTAAATGAAGCAGTTGAATTGCTCCGAGTGTTCAAACGCGGCTGTTTTTACAGGCGTGTCTTTCTGCCGATTTGCTTATTCGTCTGAACACGCTAATTTTGTACGGGAAGGATTCATGGCAATACTTCCTGTTTTGCCGAAGAGGGAATCTTCCCTTAAGCGCGGATTTGTGTTGATCAGGCACAGGGCGCAGGACTACAACCACGGAGGTGAAAAATGCCGGAGAAAGAATACAAAGAAAAGATCTATTATGAAGGACCTCTCGCCAAGGTCACGAACGTGAGGATAACCTGTAATCACCTGACGGCGCCCGTCTCCAAGCTGGATACTGCTTCGGTCAACTACAAGGCCGAACAATTTTTTATCGGGCTGATGGCATTTCTCGCGTCCTTTGCTCCGTTCCTTTTTGTTTCCGTGCTGCCTGACGGCCTTAAACTCCCCGT
>CAZGYO010000067.1:0-9742 GCA_964530455.1 uncultured Victivallales bacterium | reverse complement strand
TCAGTTCAAAATAAATTATCAGTAAGCACAAGTGCTTATTTCTTGATTACGTAATTTAATCATTTGTTTCCGATTTGTCCTTCCGGCATGAGAAATTCCGGGACTGTTTCCGGGGCAATTGGATTTACAGCCATACCTGTGCCGGTCTCAAATCCGCCGCTATTCCAGAGACGGGGAACAATCTGTATAAAAAAGTGATAGAACGGAACTCCTGACATTGGATAAGGCGAACTGTGAAGAAAATAATTGAAGTCCGGATTGCCGAGTTGTTCAACATACGTCGCTAATGCCTGCCGAATAGATGCTGCTAAGGAGGTTATTTCCGATTCCTTAATTTCAGTAAAGCAGGCGAAATGACGTTTAGGGATCACCCACAATTCATAAGGGGCTGCTGCTGCATAAGGGGAAAGAATCACCATCTGATCGGTATCTGCAACGATCCGTTCGCCTACATTCAGCTCAAATTTCAGCATTGCACACAAAGTGCACTCTCCGTGCTGATCGAAGTAGCGCTCCTGCTGATGCATTGCATTGCGAATCCAGGCCGGAACCACACGGCTGCCGACAATCTGCGAATGTGCATGCTGTTGCGAAGCACCTGCCATCTCTCCCTGATTTTTGAAAATTATAGATATCAGGTTGTTCGGGTTTTGGGCTAGACGCTGAACTGCATCCAGGTAAAGCGAAAAAACAGAACTTAGCTCCTGAGGTGTCATATTTCCTGATACTTTATTATGCTGCGAGTGTTCGAGAACCAAGAAATGATCGCCACATCCTTTGTACAAAAAGTGAACCCCATACCTTGTGAAAGGTTCAGGTTCAGCCGGACACGAAGCGTATGCATCAAAAATCTTGTACTTGTTTTCTATCAGACGCGCCTGCCATGTTCCATCCTGAGAAGAGATTTCGCTCAATGGGGCAATATCGAAGCGCTCCTCATTGCCGAGGCAGAATGGACAATTGGCATCATAAGCATCGAGAGTGCGGACATCAATTTGACGTTCCAGTTTGAACGTTTCGGGTTTCGCACCACGCTCTGGAGCGATCACCGTCCAGTTCCCATTCAATATATTCAGTCGCAGTTCTGAGATAAGTCAGTCTCCTTTTTTTCCGGAATCGCTGCTGAATTCAATATACTCCAAAAATCCTACCGCAGATTCACCTGTGTTGTCAGTATCGCTCATGATTGCCAGGGATACCTCAGCAGGCGGGTCTTCCCCGAATGCTTCCCGATAATCTTCAACGATATTGACTTTTTCTTCAACCCATCGGCCTATTTTATCTTTGCCGGTTCGAAGTACAACCATCTGAGAGCGGTCGGTATATGGATTAGAGAGTATCCTGCCGTCATGTGAACGATTGGCCCAGATATAATTAAGGGCGGCGTGTGGAAGCAACTTACCGTAAAGACTTTTAGCTAAGGAATATTTGGCACACATGGCGAAACTTGCCTTGTCCGGATCATAGGTGAACAACACATAGATTCTCAAGGGATAGTCATCGCCATCCTTTCGAGTCGCATCCCCTTTTTCCAGCACATTTTCAACACGCCAGCGCCAACGCAGGATGGGTGTTTTAAACGGGTTGAATGTTCTGCTCATAATAATCCCGGAAGCAGAAGCATTGGCTTCCGACTTCAATACCTTGCGTTTTCCCATAATATGAACGGAATACTTTGTATGTTTATCAATGTTTGGAAAGGTGAGAGGCTTCCATGCATCAAGCGTATCGAATTCTTCGCGGTATTTCACGGAAGTCTGGGAAAAAGCCAGATTGGAGGAAAAAAGGAAAAGAGCAACTGCAATTCTTTTTTTCATATCAGCAGCAGCCTCCTCCGATACACTCTCCATCAGCTGAAACCGCAGGAGCGCATTCAAACAATCCGAAATGGACGGAGCGGTCGCCTTCAACATTGAAATGGTTTTTGAAACGGGTTTCAGACAGCATCGCGGCTGTGTTACCGCAGACAAGCATGGGACGTCCGGTCTCGAGGCAGTGATGATCGTCCAGCTTGAAGCAATGCGGCTCTATGGCAACAGTTCCAAGATAGGTGGCATGCTGTCCGTAATCTTCGCAGCGGTCTTCGAGAGAGGCCAGTTTAAACGCCCGCACAGTTTGTGAGTAGAGTCGTGTAAGTCCGATTTTGCGTTTTACTTCAGGATCGGTTACCTCGATTTCCCGTGTGGATACAATGCGCACATCCGGACATCCCGCGTCAGCCATCGCCCGACGGAAGTCTTCGACATAGAAAGCTCCGGCGATACATTCTCCTATAAGAACCGCATCGTCTTTCAGTTCGGCAGGAAGACGGCGGGAGGTAAAAACATCTGAGAAATAGAGTTCGCCACCCGGTTTAAGCACACGGAAGATTTCCTTCATCAGTTTCGGCTTGTCGAAGGATAGGTTCACCACACAGTTTGAAACGACCACGTCGATGGAGTCATCGGCGATTCCAAGTGTGTCCAGCTCTTCAATATAGCCCTTTTTGAATTCGATGTTGGACGTTGGATAGCCGAATTTATCTGCCATTGAGACCTGATGTCTTTTTGCCACGTCCAATTGCTCATCCGTCATGTCAACGCCGATCACACGTCCTTTTTCGCCAACCAGTTTCGACAGGATATATGCATCTCTGCCGGTGCCGCAGCCGAGGTCAAGTACAGTACATCCGCCAAGTGCAGGCGGAATCGGAGAGCCGCAACCATAGAATTTCTCCAGAATCTCGTCATCGACCTGAGAAAGGATCTGTTTAATATGTTCAGGCATCGATTCCGTCGAACAGCAAGCGCTGGTCTTTAGATCTGCCTTGGTTTTTAATATCCGGCCATAGTACTCCTGGACATCCGTCCGGTTAACTTGTCCCGCCATTTGCTTCTCCTTGTTTATCTTGTTTTAGAAACTTGCGAAATGCGCAAAATTGCCGTTCTTTCGTGGCTCGAGCCCTGGTCGCCTATGGTGCCGCCGGAGGCGGGTAAACGTCTCGCTTGAGTATAAATCATTGTCGACAGAACAATGATTTACGGCAATTTTGTCTAGGTTATCAGTGTTCAAAAAAACAAGCTTTGCACCGACCACCGAACATCACACTATATTTCACTGCACGAAGCTCCCGCCGCAAAGCACGCAAAACAGCGCGGATGCCCAAGCGTCACCCTCACAGTCGCACCTTCAATCAGCGAGTTTCCAAGGTTATATTGCGGATGGTCATCCACCAGCGTGCAGGCATAGACATGCATTTTCCCGTTCTGCTTGACGACCATCCGGCTGTAGGCGCACATGAACTTCGCGCAGCTCTCCGGTGAATGATAAGTCTCCATGCAGTTCTCGGTAATTTCCGGACTGTCTTCAATAGCCAGGTTGGGGAAAGCGATGACTTTCGTCTCCTCCGGAATGCCGGCGGATCTAAAAAGTTTTTTATAGGCGTTTTCGACAGTCGCGGAATCCTCATCGTCCTCCCGGCGACGGGCAATTGAAATTCGGAACCCATGTCGGTGAAGATCGCTCAATGTCTGCCAGGCAAGTTCGAACATCCCTTCACCACGCTGGGTGTCATGCCGGACTTGATCCGGGAAGTCAATGCTGATGCGAAATGACAGTTCATTAGGATGCTGCAGAAGCGGCAGCAGATCGGGCAGTTTTTTTCTCAGCGGTTGAGTTCCGTTGCTCAGCACCAGGCAAGGCCTGAACCGAAGTGAATAATCCAGAATATCAACAATCTCATTTACCACAAACGGCTCACCTCCGGTGAAAGAAAACTGCTCTATCCCCATGGCAACCGCATCATCAATAAAAGCTTTTACATCGTTCAGACAGATTGTTTCCAGCCGCCGATCACCCGGCGCTGAATGTTCAAAACAGTCAGGACAACTCAAGTTGCAGACCGTGCCGCAGTGAAACCACAGCTCGCGGAGCCGCTGAGGGTCAATGTACCCACGCTTTTCCCCCTGCGAAGTTCGCAGCCAACGCCTGTCATTCATGTGGTATCTGGGCTTTATCATAAAAACAGCCTGCCCCTTTTCAATTCTTGTCGTTAAGAGACCAGTCGTAATCAAGATGTTTGATTTTCATACCCGACAGGTTTTCTCCACTGTATTTCTCCACAAACTTCTCGATCGAGGCAAAGTCATCCGCAAACCATTTGAAGATGGCGGAAATGCTGGCGGTTCCACGCCGCCGATCAATTTGCAGACCTGCCGGACTCCTCAGATATATCCGAGCCTGATCATCAAGCTGTGAGTTCAGCTTTTCACCGGAATATGCTTCCGGACGCAGAGGTGGGCAGCCCTTTGCCGCGCAAACCAGCGCCATGTGAATGCGCGGTTCCCGGTATTGCTTGCGGATTATTTCATGCTCCAGATGGTTAAGCGTAAGCTTCCTGCCGAAAAGCGGAACCACTTTCTGTTTCCACGGGCCTGAAAACCAGCCGCCAATGTCCTTGATGCTCTTCACCGGATAATTGTCGATTATCAGCTTCAAGGTGGCGGCGTTGTAGATATTGATGAGGAATGCAAGTTGCTCCGCATCAGTCCACTTATTGAAATCTTTTTCTGGAACCCGGTCAAGCGCGGAGAGATAGCGAATCAGGCGCTCCGGTTTCTGTCGCAAAGAACGATAATCAACCAAGCCACCTGAAACATGCACTTTTAATATCGCATCATATTCGCCGTGAAGCTCGTCCGCCTCCTGCGCTAAGCACGAGAGGCTCAACAGGGAAAAAAGAAACACACCTGATAAGCACATAGCAAATCTGCTCATTTACTTTCCTTTCTGTTTACTATTGCTGAAGCTGCGGTCAGGAGCTTTTCAGACGACAGCCGCTCCCGATAATCGGGATTGACATGAGCAAAACGAATAACTCCATCAGTGCCTATTATAAACACCGCCGGTACCGGAAGAATATTGTGCCTCATCCCGGAAGCGGCTGCCAGATCGATGCCATAACCCTTGTACTTCTCCAAAGTTCCTTCATCCACCCTGAAAGCAATACCAAATGCTTTCGCCGCCCACGCATCACTGTCGGACAGCAGAGTGTAGGAAAAATTGTTTCCGACCGAGCTTTCTGCGAGTTTCGCAGGCTTATCCGGGCTGACAGCGATGATCCGGTAACCTAAATCGACAAGTTTTCGCTCGATTTTACCCAAAGATGCAAGCTGGATGTTGCAGTAAGGACACCAACCACCGCGATAAAAAACCATGATCAGCGGATTCTCTCTGAACAGTTGCCCGAGCGCCACCTCCTCCCCTTCTTGATCACGAAGGGACAGCAGGGGAGCGCTGTCACCGACTCCAAGAGGACTGACTTTCTCCGCAGAATCGGGAACCTGCCGATAAAAACTTTGACAGCCAATCACAAATATCACTGAAAGGGCAGCAAGCGTTGTAATACACCATAATCCCGTTTTCCAAATTAAACCCATCATCTCCTGTCACGCTCCTTTCCGGTAAGCATTCCTCTCAATGTCATGATGCAAGAACGCATCGGTCCTTCTCCCTTACTAAGCCTTGAAAGCATAATTCCGCCTTCAAGCCCGGCAACGATTAGTCTGGCAAGTTCTTTCGCCGGAAGATCATCTCTGATCTCTCCGGCCTCCTGGCCTTCTCCAATCACCGCGCCAAGCTTCGCAATCCAAGCCTCAAAAACTTCCAAAACACATGCCGTTAATTCCGCATTTGTGTCGCTCATCTCAAGGGCGGTGTTGCCCCACAGACAACCACCGGCAAACCTTCTGTCACGATGCTTTGCTAATGCTGCCGAAAAAAAACTGTCAATCCGGAACAGTGCCCCGCCATCACCGCTTAAACAGGAATCCAGCATCGACATGAATTCTTCACGATCAGCATGCAATACCGCAAGAACAAGACTATCCTTGCTCGAAAAATGATGATAAAATGCCCCTTTGCTGATAGCCGAACGTTCCAGCAAATCAGATAGGGAACTGCGGTCAAAACCTCTCTCTGATGCCAGTTCCTTCGCCGTAGCAATCAGACGATCTCGAGTCGAAACCCCGAATTTCTCTCCATCCTTCATACCGAAAATTATCCTTAAACAAAGCAAACTTTCCCATATCTGCCGGCACAAACAAACCGACTGGTTGGTTTAAGATAACGTTCCTTAACCAAATCTCAAGCGAGTTTGCTCTCCATAAGTATTTTTTTGACTTCCCGTGAGCGAGTGCTGGAGGTACTGGATAAGAGCGGGTACGAAGGGAACATATTCGCGAGCAATCTTGCGAATGCCGACAAGCGCTACCGTTTTTGCGTCGTGATGCCTCATTTTGGCCAGGACAGCTCGTACTGGCGTTTGACCGAGGATGGTTTGAAGGCTGCTTCGCTGGATCTGAGGAGGTACGGGGTTGACATCGAGACTCGCTGTTTCGACGGATTTTCCGGGAAGGATTTCCGGAGCTTGTATTGTGGGCTGGACGAGAGTCTTTACCTGTTAATAAACAGACCATTAACCCTAAAATATCGATATTTCATGAAATAACGGGGCTAGACAAACTTTGAGTAGATAAGCTCTGCAACCTGCCGGTGTTTCCGGGTCCATTCGCCGGGCCATAGTTTTTCGAGTTCGTTCTGTAGTGCTTTTTCATCGGTTGTCCCGGACTGCCTGAGAGCGAGGGCGGCGGCGGCGGCGAGATTTTCGGGAATGACCCCCTGGGACAACGCGAGTCTCATGGTTCCAATGACGCGGTCGTTCCATCCGAGTTTTCGTGGTATATCGCGGCAGATGCGTTCCACCGAATCCCTGAGGCAAGGGTTGCGCATTCTATCTATGAGATTTTCGGCGTATTCCCTGAACCCATCCGATGTGAAGAGCGCATCGACTCCGGCCCATCTCGGACACAGGGCCGCGCCGCATTCGTCGATGAATGTCCTCAGCGCGAGTTCCAGCAGATCCGGTCGAGAGTCTAGATCGCTCATCCATTTAAGTCCCGCTTCCCGCGCATGGAGCCCGAGCAGGAAATGCACGGCATTGTGTCCGTACAGTTTCGCCTCCTCGAAGGGTAGCAGGTCAGGTTTTACCGTGAGTCCACGGAGTTTTCTTTCGGATATACCGGGGCATTCGCTGATAAGGATTTTATTAAAGGATTCGACCAGGTGTCCGCGGTCGCATGAAGGTGTAAGCGTGGCAAGGCCTGACTCCTCGCATTCGGCGCGCGTAAGAACTCCGCTCATCTTCCCGATAACAGTATTGAGGCAGTGTGCCCGTGGCGGGTCTTCAAGCATTTCTGAAAGTTTTTCCGCGGCGTGGTTATGGTTTTCGGCGGTATATATGAATCTGCGCAGTTCTGGTTTCAAAGAAACTGTTTTTTTAAGCCAGGGCGTTATATGCCTGAAGAATCCGACACTCGGCAACGCCGTCGCGATCTCTTCGGCTTCTGCGGCGCTGTCGATAAGGGCGGAAAGGTCTTCCGGATCCGACGGATCGTATATTTCTATATTTGTAACAGTTTCACGTTCTATTTTCCCGGAGAGCGCGATATTAATGGTAACGGCGCCGGAATCCCTGACGGACGCCACCAGTTTCCTGTCAACATCGGCAATCACAAGCCTGTCGAACCGTCCCCGGGCTCCCGAGAGAAATATACCCGTCTGGATAGGCCCCAGACCTATACCGAGAAAAGTACTCACAGGCTGCTCTCCGCAATCCGCGCGCGCGGATATTCATTACACAGCAGGTGAAGTGGAACCTCGTCCTCCTCGATTTCGGGAAATCTTCCCACGGGGTCAAGAAAACGGTTGTCCCTGGCATCGTCGTTGACCATTGAGACTTCCCCTATCATGCACATTCCGTTTTCGGCCCGGAAAGCGTGGTAGCACCGCGGCTGGAAAGAAATGCTTTCGCCGGGCTTGAGACGAAGCGTGGTTCCCGGAGAGACGTTCCGTTCGACACCGTCGATACGCACGCTGAAATTACTGTTCGACAGGCCTTCTTCGTCGTCGGCCATCCAGACCTGCGTCACAAAATCACCGCCGCCGCGGTTTATGATGTCCTCCATCTTGCTCCAGTGAAAATGTGCGGGCGTCACCTGTGCGTCCCTGCTTATCATAATTTTTTCGGCATATGTCTTTTCGTATCCGGGATCAGCGTAGTTGCCGTTTCTGATGGTAAAAAGCAGCAGTCCGGTCTTCTCGAATTCGCCCTTGCCGAAATCGGTTATATCCCAGCCGAGGCAGCAATCTCTTATCTCGTCGCATTCCGGGCCCGCGCGATCCCAGTCTTCCGGGCTCCAGTCGGCCCAGGGAGGCAGGTTGAAGTTCTGATTTCTGAAAAAGTCCTTCGCTTCCGCAAGGTAACGGTTGATCTCGGATCGTTTCATTGGGCCATCCCCTTTTTAAGGGCGTTCAGATGTTTCCGGAAGTGCAACGACAGAAACTCTTTGTATGTTTCCGCGTTTTCAGACAGGCAGTTTTTCAGTTCCCGCGACAGTTCCGGCTCGGTGAGAACGGAGCCGAAGGCGCAGTGGAGCACCTGCCGTCCCGGATTAGAGAACCCTTCACCTTCGGCGACCTCCTCCCAGAGTCCGAGGTATATCCTTTCAAGTTCTTTCAGGCTTGAGACCGTGCCGGGTTCGGGAAGGTTTTTCAATTCAGCGTGGACGTGGTAGGTCGCCTTGTCCGTTTCATATCTCTTATAGGAGAAAGAGCAGATCCTCCTGAAAAGCGCGGCGTCCTCGACCGCGGCCACCCGCAGCGCCTCGAGATAAGATGTGCCGGCGGTCTTGACGTGGAAACGGCCTTTTGTGGCTTTCGCTATATGCGGATACATCGATATCTTGTCAGACCCCGAATGCAGGCTGAGTTTGTATGGGCCGAGGACTTCTGCTATTGCGCTGTGGTTCTCCAGGGATTTTCCCAGGGCTTCGAGATTGCCGATATAGTCCACGCCCTTTTCCATTTCGCCTATAAAACGCGGCGCCAACGATTTCATTTTCATTCCGCGACGAAGTATCTGTTCTGCGACGATGTAGTGTTCGGCAAGGCTGGTGGGCTGCTCTGACTCGTCCACGCTGAACTCTATCTCGTGTTCCGGGCAGATGCTTTCGATGTATCCGGCAAGTTCCAGGGCCCGGTTCAGTGCGGTTCCGTATTTGACGGCTGCACGCATGACAGTCTCCTCGTCAAATGCTATTTCCGTTCCGGAAAGCAGGGATACCGTGCGGTCGTTGTATTGCCCGAACCAGTCTATATCGCCCTCTATTTCCGCGAATTTCGCGCGAAGCGTTCCGGTGTCGTAGTCATCGGCTTTCGGGTCCACATGGTCGGAAGGGTCGATGGTGAACCAGCGGAATCCCGCGCTGGCAGTGCGTTCCGCATCCGCCCTGGTTTTCAGGTGATCCGCATCCGCCCCGCTAGGAGCTGTCCATCCGGATTGCCTCATACCGCGCAGAGCGTCCTCCATCACCTGCGCGGGGCTGCGCCCCGTGCGCTCCATCTCCCTGACCGACTGCTGCGGGAACACAGGCGTTATTCCCTTTCCAGAGTCGCGCATCGCCTCCACGTGTCCCGGTGTTCCGAGTCCTATCCTGTCGCCGAAGCCGAAACTAGGTTCGAGTCCCACAAGCGATATTGCTTTACCGTCCATATTCAATCCCGTATTTCTTTATTGATGAGCTTTGCGTACACGAAAAGTATATATCGAGATGGCTTACGGTTCAATAAAAATCCGAATGCAACTTAAAAGAATAGAAGATTTTTCACCCGAAGGGCAAAGCCATTGCACTAATTCATATTCGGC
>CAZGYO010000066.1:0-9759 GCA_964530455.1 uncultured Victivallales bacterium | reverse complement strand
AATCGCTTCTGGCAAGCAGCTAATCGTCGTGCTCGGGATCGCCGTGGCTTTGTGAAATATACGGGCTAGCCCAGTTTGAAGCCGGCTTTTATTAACGATATCGTGAATTCTTGACATTAACCTGGTTGCTTCACGAATCAACGTGATAACCCTGGAGTTTTCTGTTGTTTTCGAAGAAGACCTTTTTGGCTTCGTACACGAAACCGGCGCAGAGGATTGGATCTCTGCCGCCGTCCTCTGCCTTGAGTTTTGAGTTGGCGTCGACCCCGTATGGTCTGACGGTACTGACGGCTTCCGCGACGTTACCGGGATGCAGGCCGCCGGCAAGTATTACCGGTTTTGTGGATTCGGAAACGAACTGCGCGCTGGTTCTCCAGTCGTGCGTTCTTCCGGTCCCGCCCACCTTTCCCTCCTCGCCGCTGTCGAGAAGCACCGCGTTTATCAGCGGAAGAAGGTCGCCGTCTAGTTCCGGGATTATTCCCGGTTTTACATTGACGGCGTATATTATCTTTGACAGCGCCGGGAGGCCGTCCCTTAAGCGGGCGACCTGGTCCGTAGCAGTGTCCCCGTGCAGTTGCACGTTAGGGATCGAGCTTTTCCCGGCAATCTCGAGTATGTCCTCGGCGTTTTTCAGGTGCGTCACAAGTATCGGCGATATATATGGAGGCAGCAGCGACGCCAGCCTGCCTGCCGTACTGGGCAGGATGAAATCGGAGGAACTGTGCAGTTGTCCGACCAGGAACCCGGCGGCGTCCGCCCCGGATTTCACGACGGTGTCAATGTCCCCAGGTGTTTTTACTCCACAAATCTTGACTCTCATTTTATTATCGACTCCCATGCCAGCGCGACACCGCGCAGAGTGAAATCTTTCCCCCCGTAACTCAGGTCGAGGATGTTGCCGCAGAAAAATTCCGCATCGCCGCCGACCGCGATTGTCTGGCAGTATTCTACTCCGAGTTCGAGTTTCATCTTGTTTACGATCTCCCTGACCATGCCTATCGCGCCTGTATCCACACCGCCGGCGATCGCCTCGATTGTGTTTTTGCCTATAGCTTCGGTGTTGTTCGTGTCCAATCCTATTTCGGGGAGCTGGGCGGTGAACGCCCCAAGCGCCTTCCGGAGAATCCTGCGTCCGGGCGCGATTGCGCCTCCACGGAAAGTCGGGCCGGAATCGATTACGTCTATCGTCAAAGCGGTTCCGCAGTCGATCACTATCACCGGCAGCTTCGCGAATTTCGCAGCCGCGACCGCGTTTGCCACTCTGTCAGCGCCTATTTTCGATGCGTCCACGTTCGAAAAATCGACTCCCGTGACGGATTCTGCGTCGAGGACGAAGAGGTCTTTCCGGGGTTTCAGTTTTTCAAGCGTTTCGGGCACCACGCAGGCAACGGCCATTGGCGCGTCCTCGGGATAGGCGCCGGGATCGAAAAATGCTGTGCTGACACATGAGACGCATTCTATTGTGCCGTCGACCCATCGGCCCGACTGGACGTGCGTGTTCCCTATATTGAGTATTATCGGTTCCATCAAAATACAATCCTGTTGTAGTTAATCTCAACCTGCGGGCTCATGGCTGTCCAGGTAGTGCTGAAGCATCACGGCGGCGGCGACCGAATCAATTTTCTCTTTGCGTCCGGCTCGGGATACATTGCCCTCAATAAGCACCCTTTCCGCCGTTGACGTTGTGAATCTTTCGTCCCAGTACGAAACCGGGATTCCTGTCCTTGTCTCTATTTTCGAACCAAGCGCCCTTACGTTTCCGGCTTCCGGGCCTTCCTCTCCTCCAGTCCTGAGTGGAAGGCCGAGGACTATGATCCCGATTTCGTGTTCGCCGCAAACCTTTTCTATCTCCATGAGAAAAGTCTCTTCAGGCCTGGAGTAAATGTAGCCGGAGGGTTGGGCTATGATAAAGCCGGGGTCGCTCACGGCGATCCCGGAACGTTTCCGACCGTAATCAATCCCCAGAATACGCATGATTCGATTTCCCATTCATGAAAAAACAACGGGCCGTGATCCCGCAGAACATAGTTTTCCTACAAAAACCTGGCCATTTCCGGGTGCTGGCCGATCTTTTTGACAAGCTCCTTGACCCGCTGCGCGGATTTGGCGTCAGCCACCAAGGTCACGTCCTCTGTATGAACAATTATCAGATTAGAGACATCTATTGTGCTTATCAGGTGCGAAGGATCGCCTACCATAATGCAGTTGTCAGTGTCCAGGCCCATGTGCAGACCGCGTATGATGTTGTCGTTTTCGGACGGACGTATCTGGTTGCGCAGGGCGGTCCAGCTGCCCACATCGTCCCAGTCAAAGGAGCATTCCGCGACTATCACGTTGGAGGCGTGTTCCATTACCGCGTAGTCGATGGATATTTTCTCCTGTTTTTCGTATTCGTCCCTGATGGCGTTTTCCAGGTCGGGGTCGGGGTTGCCAGCCGCTTTTTTCAGATTGCGGGCGCACTCCTCGAGTTTCGGCGCGTGTTTCGCAAATGCGTCCATTATGGTTGATATTGTCCATATAAACATACCGCTGTTCCACCTGTAGCAGCCCTCCTTCAGGAATTCGACCGCGGTTTTAGTGTCCGGTTTCTCCTTGAATTCCCTGGCCTCGTGAAAGACGGTTTCGAGTTGGCTTTCCCTCTCGTCGCCGAGGTGGATGTAGCCGTATCCAGTGCTGGCGAAACTCGGTTTCACGCCTACCGTCACTATATTGCCTTCAACGGCCATTCGGGCGGAATCTTCAAGGACCCTCAGCATCGAGTCGGTATCCTTTATTACGTGATCCGCCGGCAGGGTTATCATTACAGCGTCCGGGTTCCCGGTTTTCGCCTGGATCAGGGCTGCTGCAAGGGCTATGCAAGGGGCCGTATCCCTTCCGAGCGGTTCGCCCAGGATGTTTTCTTCCGGAATACCGGGAAGTAATGAATGCATCGGGGGGACATAGTCCTGGTTTGTTATGATCAGTATGTTCTTTTCATCCACCAGCGGAGTGAGGCGTTCGACCGTTTGCTCGATCAGGGTAAGGTCCCCGACAAGGCGCAGCAACTGCTTTGGTTTCGAAGCCCTGCTCTGGGGCCAGAACCGCTCCCCCTTCCCGCCGGCCATTATAACCGCGTAGAGTTCGTTTTCCATCTTGCTTATTCCCATTGATAAAAGACGGGGCGGAGCGCTCAGCTCCTCCCCGTCTGGTCAGTTTTCATCAGCCGCCGAGTTTTTCTATGATAGTAATCAGAGGCATGAACAGCGCTATGACAATAGTACCGACAATGACCGCCAGGAAAATAATCATAAGAGGTTCGATCATGGATGTCAGCGCTTCAACGGCGTTTTCCACTTCCTCCTCGTAGGTATCTGCTATTTTTTCCATCATTTCAGGCAGTTTGCCGGTCTCCTCGCCGACCTCGATCATGCTGATAACCATTGCCGGAAATACTTTTGTCGCGGCAAGGGGGGGGGCCATGGCTTCCCCTTCCTTTACGGCGTCGTGAACCTGCTGGACGGCGTTTGCCACTACCTCGTTGCCGGATGTGTCCCGCACGATCTGCAGGGCCTGGAGTACCGGGACACCCGACCCCATGAGCGTGCCCAGTGTTCGCGAAAAGCGCGCTATCGCGGTTTTCGCTATTATGGGCCCGAAAAGCGGCATCCGGTATTTTATCCAGTCGATCACGAAACGGCCGAGTTTGGTTTTTCCGATCATCCACATGACGAATATGAAACCGAGTATCAAGCATATCGCGACCAGCGCGTTGTGTTTCATGATATTGCTTATTCCTATAACAAACTGTGTAAGGGGTGGGAGCCCTTCCTCTTCACCGAGGAGTTCCTTGAATATATCCTCGAATTTCGGAACGATAAAGAGCATAAGACCCGCGGTGATGACCCCGGCGATCGTGAGAACGACGAGAGGATAGATCATTGCGGCCTTGACTTTTCCGGCCAGGCGCGCGGCTTTTTCCATGAAGGTCGCGAGCCTGTCGAGTATCAGTTCCATGGCGCCCGCGGCCTCTCCGGCGCGGACCATGTTCAAATAAAGTTTGCTGAACGATTTCGGGTTCTGGGCCAGCGCTTCCGAGAAAGTAGCGCCGCCTTCGACGGCTGTCGCCGCATCTCCTATCACCCGCCTGACCGCGGTGTTCCTCGACTGCCTTTCAAGGGTTCTGAGAGACCTTACGAGCGGCAGGCCGGCGTCGAGAAGAATAGCCAGCTGCCTGGTGACTATAGTCAGGTCCTTTGTCTTTATTTTCGGCGAGCCGAGGGAGAATTCCATGCTCATCATGGACTTCTTCTTCTGGCCTTTCGCCGTGGCCCTCCCGCCTCCCTTTTTGCCTCCGGCGCCCTTACCCTCTTTAATGGAAGTTGGAAACATTCCCTGCTCTTTGAGAGCGGCGGCTACCGCCTGCTCGCTCTGGGCTTCCATGCGACCCTTTTTCTCCTTGCCGCCGGAATCCATGGCCGTGTACTGAAAAATAGGCATGTCAGTCTCCTTTTCTTTTTATGTCCCTGAACAGGAAATAGAACTATTTCCCTCCCTGGAGTTTTTGTATTATCGCCTGAGCGTCCTGGGCTTTTGTTATAAGTTCGCCGTATGAGATTATTTCATCCTGATAAAGACTCAGAAGATGGGTGTCCAGGGTGTTCATCCCGTATTTCGTTCCTGTCTGGATGTCGGATGTTATTCGGAATGTCTTGTTGTCACGGATAAGCGCCTGGATGGACGGAGTGCTGACCATTATCTCGAAAGCTGCGACCCGGCCGGGCCGGTCGATCCTGGGAAGCAGTACCTGGGATATAACGCAGATCAGCGAGGAGGCAAGCTGTGTCCTGATCTGTTCCTGCTGGTTCGTCGGGAAGGCGTCCACGATACGGTCTACCGTGCGCGCGGCTCCGGTTGTGTGCAGCGTGGCAAAAACGAGGTGCCCCGTCTCCGCCGCGGCGACCGCGGCCTCCATTGTTTCCAGGTCGCGCATTTCCCCGACGAGTATGACGTCTGGGTCCTGGCGCAGGGCGCGGCGCAGGGCCTCGGCGAAACCCGGCACGTCAACACCTACTTCCCTCTGGATTACAATGCTTTTCTTGTGTTCGTGATAGAATTCCACCGGGTCTTCAACGGTTATGATATGCACGCCGCGTTCGGTGTTTATGACATCAATCATGGAGGCCAGGGTTGTACTTTTGCCTGAACCGGTCGGCCCGGTTACGAGGACAAGTCCCCGTGGCCTGAAGAGTATGTCCTTTGTAGAGGGCGGAAGACCTATATCGACGAGGTCTAACAGCTCGTTCGGGATCTGGCGCAGTACCATCCCGTAGTGCCCTTTCTGCTTGAAACAGCTTACACGGAAACGCGCCTTGTCGCTGAACGCAAATCCGAAATCGACGCCGCCGTTCTGCTGAATCTGCTGCATATGGTTGTCCGAGGCAATCGACTTGACCATCGCTTCGGTGTTTTCCGGAGTAAGCACATCCGCATCCACTGGGGTGAGAGAACCGTGTATTCTCAGTATCGGCGGAGCCCCGACTTCGATGTGCAGGTCACTTACCCCTTCGTCGACGCAGAGTTGCAGTAGATCACCAATTTCAACAGGCATCAATATTTCCTTTCATTTAAATTCACCGGCAGGATTGAAGCATGTGCCATGCCGGAATCGAACTAAGTATATTTGAGAACTTCCTCAATAGTTGTTACCCCGTCCAGTATGCAGCGTATTCCGTCCTCGCGCATCGTCCTCATACCGAGTTCACGCGCCTTTTCTCTGATTACTATGGTGGGGGCACGTTCATAGACCAATTCGCGAACAGGATTGCTCATGGGCAGCAGTTCACATATAGCGACACGGCCTTTATATCCGCTTTCGTTGCAGTAGTTGCAGCCACGCCCGTAGTAGAATTTTCGGTCGCCGATCTCTTCCTGGCTTATTCCCAGGTTCTCCAGGTCGTTTTCGTCGGGGGCGAATTCGGTCTTGCATTCCTGGCAGACCCTTCTGATCAGGCGCTGTCCAAGCACGGCGACCAGTGATGAGGTGATGAGGAAAGGTTCCACGCCCATATCTACGAGGCGGGTTATCGCGCCGGCGGCGTCGTTTGTGTGTAGCGTGCTGAACACGAAGTGACCGGTCAGCGATGCCTGTATTGCCATTTGCGCGGTGTCCAGGTCACGTATTTCCCCGATCATTATGCGGTCAGGATCCTGGCGGAGGAACGCGCGGAGGGCTCTTCCGAAGGTCATTCCGATGGAGTCATTGATGGGAAGCTGGATGATTCCCTCCATGTCGTACTCAACCGGGTCCTCCGCGGTCAGAAGCTTGTCTTCAATCTTGTTTATTTCCTTAAGCCCCGAGTACAGTGTCGTGGTCTTTCCCGAACCCGTGGGGCCGGTTACGACGAAAATGCCGTTCGGCATGTGTATAATCTCTCTTACCAGTTCCAGTACATCCGTGCCGATCCCGAGCATATCGAGATCAAGGCTGACGACGCTTCTGTCAAGAACACGGAGAACTACCGATTCCCCGAACGCGGTCGGCAGTGTGGAGACGCGAAGGTCTATAGGTTTGCCGGCTATCTTCAACTGGATGCGTCCGTCCTGCGGGCGCCGCCGCTCCGCGATGTTGAGTCCGCTCATAATCTTGACTCGGCTTATCACGGGAACGGCGAGATTTCTCGGGGGAGGGGACATCTCGTAGAGGGCGCCGTCCACACGGTAGCGGATCTTGAATTCTTTCTCGAACGGCTCGAAGTGTATGTCGCTTGCCTGGTCCTTAATGGCCTGATAGAGGACGACATCCACAAAGCGGACGATAGGAGCGTCGTTCGCGAGGTCTTCCAGTTCGGAGAGTTCCTCGCCTTCAATTCCGTCCTCGTTGATGTCCACTTCAAGCTCGGTGAGCATGTCGTGCACGG
Source organism: uncultured Victivallales bacterium (assembly GCA_964530455.1). Lineage (GTDB taxonomy): Bacteria > Verrucomicrobiota > Lentisphaeria > Victivallales > CAZGYO01 > CAZGYO01. The sequence goes on along the minus strand of CAZGYO010000066.1, from coordinate 2,863 downwards.
AGCTCATCTCGAGGGGGTAGTATTTTTCCACTGCCGAATCTATCTGCTCTTCCCTGGCCACAAGTATGAACACATCTTTGTCGAGGATGAATCTCAGTTCATCCCCCACCTGGTAGTTGAGCGGGTTCCGCGCAGCGACGTTCAGCGTGGCCCCATCCCAGTTTACCGGAATCACCCCGTACATCCTGGCTGTCTCCGGATCCACCATTTTTATCAGCTCCGGAGTCAGTTCCAGTTCGGACAGGTCGACGACATCTGTCCCGAGGCTGGCCGCGATAAGTTGAAGCAGGCTTTCCTCGTCGATTATCTCGTAGTCAAGCAGAAGCTCGTTGAAGGGTTTCCCCGTTCTGTTGTATTCCTCCTCTATTTCCGCAATCTGCTCCTCGGTACAGATATCCTGCGCCTCGAGAATGTCTTTCAGGGCCTGGCTTTCGGGATCAAGCATAATTGTTCTCTCGGTTTGTTTTCCTTTTTTCTCTAGGCTTCATCAAGGCTCGTCACCCTGATTACCTCTTCGAGTGTGCTGCTTCCTGCCGCGGCTTTGCGGAGACCGTCCTCGCGGAGAGTTCTCATCCCCGACTTTCTGGCTTCCGCGCGAATAACGTTCGACGACACTTTGTCGTATATGAGATGCTGGATTTCCTCGTTTATCATGAATATTTCGTAGATGCCCATCCTTCCCTTGTATCCGGTGCCTCCGCATTCGCTGCATCCACGCCCCTTTTTCAGGGTCGCGTTTTCCACGAAGGATTCGTCGAGGTTCAGCGACACAAGCTCTTTAGGTTCGGGCTCATAGGGTACGGCGCAGTTTTTGCATATTCGCCTGAGCAGGCGTTGCGCCATCACCGCCTTTACGGACGAGGCTACCAGAAACGGTTTCACCCCCATGTCGATAAGCCTGGTCATCGCGCTCGGGGCGTCGTTCGTGTGCAGGGTGCTGAACACGAGGTGTCCGGTAAGTGAGGCGTTGATCGCGATCTCCGCCGTTTCAAGGTCGCGGATTTCCCCGACCATGATTATGTTCGGTGCCTGGCGCAGCATGGAGCGCAGGGCCGCCGAAAAAGTCATGCCGATGGTATTGTTCACCTGTACCTGATTTATTCCCGCAAGCTGGTATTCTATGGGGTCCTCGACGGTAATTATCTTTCTGTGTGGAGTGTTGATCGTGTTCAGGAACGCATACAGTGATGTGGTTTTGCCGGAACCAGTGGGGCCCGTGACCAGAAAGATGCCGTCCGGAAGGTTGATGATTTTGTTTATGACCTCCTGGTCGTCACTGTAGAAACCCAGCGCCGGTATGTCAAGCATGATGCTGGACTTGTCCAGGATACGCATGACTATGCTTTCGCCGTGGGTCGTCGGGATTGTCGAAACGCGCAGGTCGACGTCCGCGCCCTCAATACGAAGCTGTATTCTGCCGTCCTGCGGAACCCGCTTTTCAGAAATATCGAGTTTCGCCATGATCTTAAGTCGGCTGGTGATGTTCCCCTGAAGGTATTTCGGAGGGCTTTCCATTTCGATGAGAATACCGTCGATCCGGTAGCGAACCCTGTAACGTTTCTCGAGCGGTTCCAGGTGGATATCGCTGGCACGCAGCTTGAACGCCTCGACTATCAACAGGGAGACAAGGCGGATTATAGGCGCGTCGTCCTCTTGGGTCATATCCCCATCCTCGGCGCCCATGCCGGCCATAAGCTGGGATTCCACGTCCTCTCCCCCCATGTCTTCCAGGAAAGAATCCACGCTCTCTTCCAGGTTTCCGTAGTGGTGGTCGATGAGCTTGTCGATCTCGTCCTTCTGCGCGATCACGGCATCTACGTTGATCTTTAGTATGTATCTGAGAGAGTCTATTGTCTCGACATCCGTCGGATCGCTCATGGCGACCGTGAGCAGGTCGTCGTGCTTCATCACCGGAATCACATTGTACTGCTTGGCCAGCGCGGGAGTTATAGCTTCTATGCAGTCGATCGGTATCTGGTAGCCTTTGAGTTCCATCACCTCGAGGCCGTACTCCTGGGCGAGCATCTGCAGGAGTTCGTCGGGATGGACGTATTCCAGCTTTTCAAGGGCCTCAATTACATCAAACTTCCCTTCCTCCTCGGCCACCAGATCCCACCCCTCGTTTATCTCCTCTTTGGTCACCATTCCGTGTTCCTGGAGGAGTTCCAGAATATAGTCTGTATTGCGAGCCACGTGCTTTCTCCTTCCTGATTGCACAATATTCCCCACGTATCATCACGCATCATCTATTGAAAATAGCAAGACAATCGGTAAAATGCAAATTAAAAACCGTGCTAATTTTTCCTGTCTCCTTAATTCCCGTAACCGGGCGGAGTTTTGAAACTGGCTCTAAAGTGATATTTTCGCGAAAAAACTCCGATCTGCTTTTGACTGGAGGTCTACCGGAGACTAGAATATATGCCCGGCCAGCTTAGCTCAGTGGTAGAGCAGTTGATTTGTAATCAACCGGTCTCCGGTTCAAATCCGGAAGCTGGCTCCATTTGCGGCATTCCGTGATGAGTTCCGTTCTGCCGCGCCTGCGATCCCAACGCGGTTCACACGGAGTTTTGAAATCGGCTCATCACTGAAGTAGGAGAGAAACAATGAGCGGGTATATTTTCGGCCCGGTTCCCTCGAGAAGGCTCGGCCTGTCCCTCGGAGTCGACCTGGTCCCCTTCAAGACATGCACGATGGACTGCATCTACTGCGAGAGCGGGGCGACCACGGATCTGACGACAGAAAGGCTTGAATACGTTTCCGCCCGGACGGTGATATCGGAACTCGATGACTACCTTTCCTCGCATTCCGCTCCCGAGTATATTACCTTTTCAGGAGCGGGGGAGCCCACGCTGAATTCCTCAAT
>CAZGYO010000065.1:0-9786 GCA_964530455.1 uncultured Victivallales bacterium | reverse complement strand
GATTTATAAAAATAGCCTCGGGGAGAACTATAGAGCCGGTTTCAAAACTCCGCGTGAACCGCGTTGGGGGCGCAGGCCGAGCGACCACGGAAAGTTTTGAAATTGGCTCGATATATAAACCACAATAAAAAAAAGAAGGTTGGCTCATGGGAAACTATACTGAGTTATTGAAAGAAAAACTGGACCCGAAAAGTCTGGATAAACTGATGGCCCTGAATAACGGGGAAATTAACGATTTTATCGGCAAAGCAATCGAACTCTGCGAACCCGACAATGTCTGGGTGGGCGACGACTCGGAAGAGGATTCGTCATTCTGCCGTCAGCTTGCCGTCAAAAACGGCGAGGAACGGAAACTTGAAATCGAGGGGCACACCGTTCATTTTGACGGATACTACGACCAGGCCAGAAAAAAGGAAGTGACAAAATACCTCGTCCCGAAAGATGAGGATCTCGATTCAAAGCTGAACCAGATGGACCGCGACGAGGGCATGGGCGAACTTGAGGAACTTCAGCGCGGGGCCTACAGGGGCAGAACCATGCAGGTGCGCTTTTTCTGCCTGGGCCCGTGCGGCACGGTCTTCAGCATTCCGTGCCTGCAGATAACGGACTCCGCGTACGTGGCACACAGCGAAGACCTGCTCTACCGCAGTGGCTACGAGGCGTTCAAAAACCTTCCTGAAGGCGCGGAGTTTTTCAGGTACCGTCACGCGACCGGTGAGGTTGACGAGCGCATGACCTCGAAAAATTACGACAAAAACCGTGTGTACATGGACTATACCCGTAACGCGGTCTATTCGGTGAACACGCAGTACGCCGGAAATACGGTAGGCCTCAAAAAACTCTCTCTCAGGCTGGCAATACGCAAGGCGGACCGCGAAGGCTGGCTTGCGGAACACATGTTCATAATGAGAAGTAACGGACCCGGCGGACGCAAGACCTATCTCTGCGGCGCTTTTCCATCAGCCTGTGGAAAGACCTCGACGGCCATGATACCAGGGGAGAATATCGTCGGGGACGACCTCGCATATTTCCGGGTTATAAATGGCGAAATCAGGGCCGTAAACGTGGAATCCGGCATTTTCGGAATAATCACTGACGTGAACGCGGAAGATGATCCGGTTATCTGGGATGTCCTGCACAAGCCGGGAGAAGTTATTTTTGGAAACGTGCTTGTCAAGGACGGTAAACCATACTGGGTGGGAATGGGCGAAGAGATTCCCGAAGAGGGAGAAAACTACTGCGGACACTGGCATAAGGGCATGAAGGGGCCCGACGGGAATGAAACAAGCCCGAGCCACAAAAACGCCCGGTACACAGTCCGTATGCGTGACCTCGACAACGCCGACCCCGACTGGGACAACCCGGACGGCCAGCCGATTGGAGGCATCATATACGGCGGCAGGGACAGCGATATCTCCGTCCCCGTGCGGGAAGCATACAGTTGGGAACACGGTATATGCACCATGGGCGCCACTCTGGAGTCCGAAACGACCTCAGCGACGATCGGCCAGGAGGGGGTTCGTAAATGGAACGTCATGAGCAATATGGATTTCCTCTCAATGTCCGTCGGACACTACATCCGCAACAACCTGGATTTCGCCAAAAACGTGAAAAGGCCTAAGATTTTCGGCACCAATTACTTTCTTAAAAAGGACGGCAAGTATATCAACGGTATACTCGACAAGGCCGTCTGGATAAAGTGGATGGAACTGCGCGTACATGGCGATGTCGAGGTCATTGACGGCATAGTCGGCGGCATCCCGGAATACGCTGATCTTCAGCGCCTGTTCAAAGAGGTGCTCGACAAAGACTATACGAGGGAAGAATACATCGAACAGTTCAGCCTGCGCGTCAGGGAGAATCTCGCGAAGATAGAGAGAATGGAAAAAATATATTCGACCGTTGAAGACACTCCGCCGGAAATGGAGGAGGAAATGGTCGCTCAGAAAAAGAGACTGGAGGCCGTTCTCTCCGAAAAAGGAGAATATGTTTCCCCGTTCGACCTCTAGGCAGGAAAAACAAGAAAATTGCAAGGTTCGCATTGATTTTTGACCATCATCCCCCCTATCTTACTGTCATTTGTGAAGAATCAAAATGCCTAACAAATGGAGGCATGGATGACGGAAGCAAACGTTACCTATGCAAGCCCAGATATTGAGAAGGCTGTGGCAATGGGCACAAAAACAAAGGCTCGTACAATCACGGTGACCATGCGGTCGAACAAGGATGTGCCCAGATTCCTCAACAAGCTTTACTCCGCGCAGGAGAAGGCGAAGAAGAATAGCATTCAGTTCGATTGACGGGTGTCGAGGCAGAAGCAATCGCTATCGAGTATCTATACTCTCTGCTCCCTGAAATAGCATCGCTGGGCGGGCGATGGCTCATGCGACTGATTGATTATGTCCAGAGGCAAAAAGTGGTCATTAGGGCAATTCCTATCACTACCTCTTCTTCAGGCAAGTGGGAGAAGACGGGCAACCACAGTTCGCCGCGCGAGCGAGCAACCTGCGTTCTCATGTAGATGTGCTGCAACGTTAGAACTGCACGCGGTTGCAAGTTCCTCGTTGATAATCTGATAGTTCAGCCCATTTCGGATCGTGTGGAGACTCTGTCATAGACCTCGAGATACGCGCCAGCTTGGTCAATCCACAGGTGCGACTCTTCGCAATGCCGGAAGCCCCGAACCTCTGTTTTATGCCCTAACCAGTACATTTCAAAACCAGTGTGCCGCGCCTGCGATGAAAAGATTGCGCGTTCAGGAATCCGTTTCCCGTGCATTTCTGATATTCTCCCGGCCTTTTTCGCGGTCCACCTCTTCGGTCGCTATATACCTTTGAAGGGTCTTTTCCCACATTTCTATCGCCTCGGCCGTTTTTCCGACCGCGAAAAAGATGTCGCCGGCGTGGTCGGAAATCACGGCGTTTGGCAGAAAGCCCTCCTCCTTCAATGAAAACCTGATATATTTTTCGGCTTCGGAAAACTCCTTTTTCCTGTAGAGGACCCAGGCCATGCTGTCCAGGTAGGCGGAATTCCCGGGCTCCTCCTCAATCGCGAGCCGGATCAGGCGTTCGGCTTCGTCCAGGTTCTTGTTTTCGTCCGCCCAGAGATAACCCAGGAAATTCGCAAGTTCGGGGTTCTCCGGCTCTTTTTCAAGTGATGCGGACAATTTCTGTTCGGCAAGGTCGCGCCTCCCCGCGTTCTCGCAGAAAACCGCGCATGAAAGATAGTAACTTTTGTCGAGAGCGCCGGGTTCCTCCGGCTGTTCAAGGAGTTTTTCCACGCCAAGCATCATCTCCATGGCCTCCCGATGCCTGTCCTGATACCGGAGTGTGAGGGCCTTGAAACGCCTGGTATGCGGAGATTCGGGGAGCCTGTCGAGCTGTGTCATTGCCCGGTCGTATTCGCCTTGTTCGAACAGGATTCCGGCAAGCTGGTAGACGGCCTGGTAGTTGTCAGGCTTCAGCTTCAGGCTCTTCTCCGTGAAAGACGCCGCCGTTTCATATCTTTGGGCCAGCATTGCCGCGCGACCTGCCTCGAAAAAGAATTCAGCCTCATCCGGAACTTTTTCACAGAGCCTTTTCCATATCCGGTGTGCCGACATGTGTTTCCCGGCCTCCGAATACTGCGTTGCCAGCAATATGCGCAGGTGCCGGTCCCGGGGCGCGAAAAGAAGCTGAAAGAGTATAAGTTTCTCAATCCTCGCATCCATTCTGAATTTCCGCAGGGTCTTCAGCACGGGGCCTATGCTTGATATAGAAAGATTTGTCTCGCTGCATATGCTCTCGACGGCGTCGAGTTCGCGTTCAAGACCGGTCAAAAAAAGGTCAGCCTGTTCTTTTTCCCGTCCGTTTTTATCCGCCTTCGCGTCATCGCCCACGCCTTTCTTCTCCGGACGGGCAGCCTTCAGGGAATAATAGACGACAGCGGCGCGCCGAAGAAAAAAATCGTCCATGTAATCCGGATTCCGGGCGGCCGATGTCAAAAGCCTGTGGCCATCCAGGTATCTCTCCGTCTGGGCGTAGAGGTCGGCGAGCTGTATGATTACCCTTATCCTGCCACGGACGGAAGCCGCTTTTTCCCCGCCGTCTTTGCGTTCTTCCAACGCTTTGAGACAGCGTTCCAATACCAAAACAGCTTCGTCTCTTTTTCCGACGGCTGACAACGCCTTTGCGGCCTCCAGGTTCAGAAAGACAGCCTCGGGCTTTTTCCCCGCGACGTATGAAAGCACTTCGGCCTTCTTCTGAAACTTCTCCTTCGCCTGACATGCTTCGAGAAACAGCTTAAGAAGCTCCACTGATCCGGGATCGTTTTCAAGGGCTTTCGCGAGGTGGTCCACCGCCCGGTCGGAAAATCTGCCCGTGCGCAGTATCGACAGGCAGGCAACACCGAAACGCGCAAGAGCGTCCGCCCGCGTGGAATCCCCTTCCTCATAGATAATCTTGTCCCCGGCGCTTTCCGGTAATAAGTCCGAATCAATGTATTCCCAGCCGTAACCCCGGAACTGCAGAAATGCACAAAGCGCCCCAGCAAGGAACAGAGTGTATTTTTGAAGATTTTTTGGCATTACAAACCCCCGCCCTGTGTGCGTTTCCGGATACTCGCGGATGATTCACCGATCCGGGAAGCCGCTACTTCTTGTTCTTGTGACGGTCGGCGCGGAGATGTTTCCTGCGTTTATGCTTGGAAATTTTCTTTTTACGTTTTTTCTTCAGATTTCCCATGCTTAGCCTTTATAGGGTTACACTTTTAGATATATTAGAACTGATACTTATTCGAGCGGTGCCAAAAATAACGGTTTCACACGATTATTACAAATGAAAAGGAAAAATTTCCCCCTGAAATCAAAATGGGAGAAAAAGTCCGCAATGCCTGAGAACATAAGAAAACTGATACCGGCGCCCGTTCTTATAATGCTTGTGCTCGTGTCTCTTGCGTCGGCCGTGGCGCTGCTCCGCGAGTTTGCGCCGGACGAAACGGAACAGGCCCGGGAAATCGACATTCCGGGACTTGCCCGCCTCTGGCTCCACTCGGTTGCGGGCGAGAACCCCGACCGGGCCCTGCAGGCCGCGGCCGGCATTACTCCGGACGTCAGGCCGAAGATTCCGGATCCCGACTATATACAGGTCTTCGGAGAATGCGGTATCCCCCCCGCCGTATTGAATGTGCCCGCCGACTTCGAGGACTACCGGCAGTGGAGATCGGCATACATTATAGCGAAACTCGCGGCCGAGATTCCAGATGCCGAGTCCGCCTGCCGATTCGTTTTCAAAACCATATCCTTTGACCCCGCGCCCGAACGGAAAAGCGGAAACGACGCCTTGAGCCCCCTCGATATCCTTGAACGGGGAAAAGGGACACATACCGAGTTACTTTGGCTCTACGCCGAGATAATGCGGCAGAAGGGAATCAAGGCTTTTCCCGTGCTTTTTTTCAATGATGACGGACGATTCATGTATGGCATCTGCGAGGTTCGCGGCGGGCGCGGCATCGAGGCGACGGCCGATCCTCTGACAGGGGCCTACTACCCGGGGCTCGGCGCGGGCGCGTGGATAAGAAAAGCCGATTCCATGGAACACCTGCCGGAATTGATAAGAAGAGGGGAAGGCAACTGGTACTATGGATGCGCGGCGGTCCTGGCCGACTACAGGCGCCGCAACAGCGTCCTGAACGAAAGGCTGCGGGAAACTCTCGGAAAAAAAAGCCCGGCTTTCGGGCGGTCTCCAAGAAAAAGAATCCTGGATTTTCTGGAAACATTTCCCGCGACCGACCGACCGCAAAACATCACTTACTGGCGCTTTCCGCTTGAAAAATCGTTTCCCCGGGCTCTTGTGAATGGTCAAAAATTAAAAAAACGGACAGGCGATGACTAAAAAGCAGAAGGTACGCGTGGGGGTCGTTGGAGTAGGGGTTCTCGGAAAACATCACGCTCGGCTCTACAGACAGAACCGGGATGTCGAACTGGTTGGAATATACGACTCCAACCCCGAAATGGCGAGACAGGCTCTCAGAGATTACGGAGTGGACTCTTTTCCCGACCCCGAAACGCTCGGGGAAGAATGCGACGCCCTGAGCATTGCCGTCCCATCCCACCTGCACCACGAAGTGGCAATGCCGCTTCTCAAATCCGGAAAACATCTGCTGATCGAGAAGCCTATCGCAATCAACGTGGATGAAGCCGGGGAGATGGTGGCGGAAGCCGAAAAAAGAAACCTGGTGCTGGGAGTGGGACACGTCGAACGTTTCAACCCGGTAATGGTTTACCTCGAACAGCTCGCCGATAAAGCGCGATTTATCGAAGTCCAGAGACTGGCCCCGTACCCTCCCGAAAGAAAAGGTCAGCACAGAAGAGGAACTGAGGTCAGCGTGGTCCTTGACCTGATGATTCACGATTTGGACTTGGTCTTGCACCTCGTAAACTCGGAAGTCGTCAGGATCGACGCCAACGGCCTGCCCGCCCTCAGCGAGACGGAGGATATAGTCAACGCCAGGATACAGTTCGCCAATGGATGCGTGGCAAATATTACCGCAAGCAGGATAGCTCCCGCCGTTGTGCGACACTGCCACGTTTTCGATACGGACGCATACCTGTCTCTCGACTACGGCCGCAGGAAAGGGACCCTCCATACCAAGGACAAGGAGAATATGGTCATAAAACGCGATCCTGTGCCCGTCGAGGACCACAACGCGCTGGAGAAGGAACTGGAGGATTTCGTCGACTGTGTCAGCAACGTGAAAACGACCGGCGCGAATTCCCGAACCAAGGTTTCCGGGGAACACGGACTGGCGGCGTTGAAATTGGCCATCGACATAGTCGAGACGGTCAGAAGCTACAACAAAAAGCACGACATCCACTTTTTATGAGTTCGAAAAAAGTTTCCGGAAAGGCGCTTTCGAAGGTCAATCTCTTCCTCCGAATATGCGGGGGCCCCGACAAAGAGGGATACCACGAGATAGAGACACTCTTTCTCCCGCTTGAATCACCCTTTGACAGGATTGAAATAGAACCCCTCAAAGACGGGGCCGGGATTGAACTGCTGATTTCAGGTTCCAGAGATGTGCCCGGCGCGGAAGAGAATATCGCATACAGGGCGGCCGCGAAATTCGCGGAGGCAGCCGGCATAAAACCGGCATGGAAAATAACTCTCGAAAAAAACATACCAGTGGCCGCGGGACTGGGCGGGGGCAGCAGCGACGCCGCGCTTGTCCTGAAACTGCTGGAAAGGCTCGAGGGCCCCCTGCCGGGGAACCAGATTGCCGGAATCGCCGGTAAGCTCGGCGCGGACGTCCCGTTTTTTCTTGATCCGAGACCCTCTATCGGTCGCGGCCGCGGTGAAATACTCTCTCCTGTTCCCTGCACGGTGTCTCTGCACCTGCTCCTCGCTTGCCCGGAGTTCCCTGTGTCCTCCGCGTGGGCATACGCGAATTTCGCGGAAACCCGGATGCAACCGCTTAAAAGCGCGGACCAGCTAGGCCGCGCCCTGTCTCAGGGCGATATAGACCGGATATCCGAAGGCCTTTTCAACGACCTGGCCCCCGCTCTGCTTGAAAAATTCCCGCTACTGCGCATGATAGAGGAAGAAATGCTCGAATCCGACGCCCCCGGCGTACTCGTGTCCGGCAGCGGCCCCGTTGTCTTCGCTCTCTGTAAAAACAGCCTGGATGCCGAAATGATCAGCACAAGGCTCGAAGAAAAGTTTTCCGTATGCTGTTTTAACTCCGTCTCAAAAATTTAGATTTTTTATATAAATTATTGGGAAATTGGTATAAAAGAACTATATTCCATTCGTAATGCAGGCGGGTCGTATCGGCCCGGGGAACAAAAATTTAAACTAGAAAGGGGTAAATCATGATACGTGTATTTGCCATTCTCGCGTTTGCTGTCGGAGTCTGCTTTATGTCCGGTTGCAAAAAGGAAAGCGAAGCCGAAGGCGCTGCTGAGACGGTAAAAGATACCGCCGAAGAAGCTGCCGGCGCTGTAGAAGACACCGTCGAAGAAGCGACAGAATAAGCTTCAAACAGAACCATGAACCGTCGGGATTCCCCGGCGGTTTTTTTTGTCTATATTTGAGCCAGTTTCAAAACTCCGCGTGAACCGCGTTGGTAGCGCAGGCCGCGCCTGTCTGCGTGCCTGCCTGAGCGACTACGCTCGCAGTCAGGCGACGCACGGGCAGGCGGCCACGGAGAGTTTTGAAATTGGCTCTTATATTTTTAATAAACATTGCTTGACATGGCCGTTTAAGCGCTTAGATTAGAAATGTGGGAATGATAATTATTCTCAGTTGGGGTATTTTCGCAAAGCCCCTGAAAAGAACCGGGTTTTTCGGGGATCCGTACATAAAGCGCTTTCGCAAAAAGGGTTGGTTATGAGCCATCGAATTCCGCGAAATTCGCTCAAGCTCTTTAAAAAAGGGGCACATATTCAGCAAACCCCGACGTGGTTGACTGAATATGTACAAAAAGGGCGTGGATCCGTGAGATTTCCCTGGCGCTGCGGATGGATTCGCCCACCGGGTGGAAATTTAAACGGGAAACAGGCGGGAACCGGAAATGCGTTTGACGAAACAAAGAGAGATAATACTGGAGGAGCTGCGCAAGACCGAGGAGCACCCCACGGCGGACGAGCTTTATTTAAAAGTGAAGAAGCGCCTTCCCAGAGTGAGCCTGGGTTCCGTTTACAGGAACCTGGAAACACTTGCCGGCAATGGCATGATTCTGAAGCTGAACTCGGACGACGGCAGGAAGCATTTTGACGGCAACAACAGCGGGCATTATCATTTTCACTGCACACGCTGCGGCGCTGTAAGGGATCTTGATTTTCCCGGGATGCCGGAAATAAAGAAAAAACTGGACAAAATAATTGCCACGATGCCGGAGCTGACGGAATGCCGTCTGGAGTTCGGCGGACTTTGCGACGCTTGTAGAAATGGGCTCTTAAATAAAAAGAACAAGGAGGAATGAAAAATGACCAGCATCAAGGGAACAGAAACTGAAAAGAACCTTTTGATGGCATTTGCCGGGGAATCCCAGGCGCGTAACCGCTACACGTATTTCGCCAGCCAGGCGAAAAAGGACGGCTACGAACAGATATCCGGAATATTTTTAGAAACGGCCGAACAGGAAAAAGAACACGCCAAACGCTTTTTCAAGTTCCTTGAAGGCGGCGAAGTGGAAATCAAAACCGCTTATCCCGCCGGCAAAATCGACGGAACGCTCGAAAATCTCAAGGCCGCCGCCGCCGGCGAGAAGATGGAGTGGGGGACCCTCTACCCGACATTCGCCGAGACGGCGGAAAAAGAGGGCTTCGCCGATGTGGCGGTCGCTTTCCGCATGATAGCTACGGCCGAACAGGGCCACGAGCAACGCTACGTGGACCTTGCCGAAAACCTGAAGAACGACAAAGTATTCTCGAAAGACGAACCTGTCAGGTGGCAGTGCAGAAACTGCGGATTTACTCATGACGGCCCTGACGCGCCGGTCAAATGCCCGGCGTGCCTGCATGCCCGGGCCTACTTCGAGCTAAAAAAGCGGAACTGGTAGAATAATATTGCTTTTACATATAAGCAGGACTACATTAGAAGAGATTCGAACAACACAAAGAAAGGGAGAACTGAAATGAAGAAACTGGACATCTACAAGTGTTCTACAGGAACGACGATCGAAATCCTCGGCGGCGAAGACGAGTGCAGCATTGAGTGTTGCGGAAAACCCGTGGAACTCCTCAAAGAGAATACCGTCGACGCGGCAAAGGAAAAACATGTCCCCGTGGCTGAAGACGGCGCCGAGGGC
>CAZGYO010000064.1:0-9790 GCA_964530455.1 uncultured Victivallales bacterium | reverse complement strand
AAGCTTGCCGGACTCTGCGAATTGCAGATGGAGGCGAATATCGACGGCATCGTGCCGGTCGGGACAACCGGGGAATCGCCCACGCTTTCCGTGGACGAACACGAAAAGGTGATCGAAACCGTCATAGAGGCCGCCGGCGGCAAATGCACTATTATCGCGGGAACCGGAGCAAACAGCACAGCCGAGGCCGTACACCTGACTAAACACGCGAGAAAAGCCGGCGCGGACGCCACACTCCAGGTGACCCCATACTACAATAAACCCACACAGGAAGGCCTTTACAGGCATTTTTCCGCTGTCGCCGACGAAGGGGGGCTCCCGGTTGTGCTTTACAATGTTCCGGGACGAAGCGGCAGGGAGATCGGGATCGATACCGTCGCGAGACTCAGCAAAAACCCGAATGTCGTCGCAGTCAAAGAAGCCGGCGGAAGCGCCGAAAGGGTCAGCATGATCCTCGACGCCTGCGATATTACAGTGCTCAGCGGAGATGACAGCCTAACCCTGCCCATGATGGCCGTGGGCGCAAAAGGCGTCGTCAGCGTCGCCTCCAATATCATTCCGGAAAAAGTCAAACGCATGGTGGACGCTTTTGCCGATGGCGATGTCACCGAAGCTATAAACATCTACCGCCGGCTATACCCGCTTTTCAGAGACCTCTTCGTGGAAACCAACCCCATCCCAATCAAGGCCGCAATGGCCATGCGGGGCATGATCGAAGAAGAATACAGACTTCCCCTGTGTCCCATGTCCGATCCGAACAGGGAAATCCTCAAAATGGCGATGGACAAAACCGGTATATAAGCGGCAAATTGCGTCAAACCTGAAAAAACAGTTGCCGCGACACGCCGTCGCAGTTGCTTTTTCGGGTCGATCTCTCGTCTCGAAGGGCGGAGTCAAAGGCGTTGAACGAGCCTTTCCGCCTGTGATTTCCAGAACATCAGCCCCTCGGACTGCGACCCCGCGTTCATAGATATGACCTTGCCGGCGATATCGGCGGCGCTGTCATTCCTTCCAAGCGCCGCGTTGAGACGCGCCGCCTGGTAACCGGCCTCGGCGCGGAAGGACGGCGGCGCCTGGAAGTCGGTGTGTATAAGAGTGAATTTTGCCGCCGCTTTCTCGATATCCCCATGCATTTCAAGTGCGTATCCCTGGTTGAGTTTCGCCATGAAGCGAATCTCGGAAAACTCTGCTTTGTTCTCCAGCGCAGTCAGTATTTCCAGCGCTTTTGTGTAGTCCCCGTCCCTTATATGCAGGGACGCAAGCCGGAGTCTCGCGTAGTCCGCGGAAGGCGCGGACGGATATTTTTTTATGGCACTGGCCAGTTCGTCCTTTGTTTCTGCGACGCCAAGGGTAGTTGAGGCAATCCCGGCTTTAATCCGGCTCTGTTTCATGAAAATCATCGCGAAAAGAGAGATGATTATCACGGATATACCCAGATTGACTATAAGTTTCCAGTTAGTAAGAATAATGTGTTCGAACTTGTCGAACTCGTCCATCGTCATATCATAGAGACTTTCGTCCTTTTTTTGCTTATCCGCCATGTAAATCTTTCTCCTAAAGTTTGTGTAGATGCTTCAAAGCAGATAAATTAGCCTGTCAGCGATCAAATTCAATTGAAATTGGCTCTATTGTGTTTTTGTGGCGAGTGTCACGAATTCACTACAGGATCATCAGGCCGCGACTATATTGACAAGTCGACCGGGTACGCATATGATTTTTTTAATATCTTTGCCTTCGACCGCCCTCTTGACTTCCGGGTCGGCGAGCGCGGTTTCCCGCATCTCATCCTCAGAAGCTTCAGGCGACATCATTATGCGTGCGACGGGTTTACCGAGTACCTGAACGAGTATTTCCACCTGCTTGACGCGCAGTTTGTCCTCGTCCCATCCCGGCCAGGAAACACAGGAAATCCCGCCTTTATGACCGAGGCGCTCCCACAGTTCCTCGCATATATGCGGAGCGAACGGAGAGAGGAGTTTGACAAAGGTCTCGGCGGCTTCCCGCGGGAACCCCTTTTCCCCGGAGAACTCGTTCACGAAAATCATCATCTGGCTGATTGCGGTATTGAGGTCCAGTGTTTCGATATCCTCGGACACCTTCTTGATGGTGCTGTGAAGGACATTGAGTTGTTCTTCCGGAACAGGATTATCCGTTATCTCTGATTCCGTGTACATTCTCCATACTTTTGCGAGAAAACGTTCTATTCCGTGAATACCGTTTGTATCCCAGGCGGCGGCCTGGTCGAACGGCCCGATAAACATCTCATATACGCGAAAAACATCTGCACCGCACTTATCGACGACATCGTCCGGGTTGATGACATTGCCCCTTGACTTCGACATCTTCTCTCCGCCCTCCCCCAGAACCATGCCGTGGGAACTGCGTTTCTGGTAGGGTTCGGGAGTCGGGACAAGTCCGCAGTCGTAGAGGAATCTGTTCCAGAACCGGGAATAAAGAAGGTGAAGCGTGGTGTGTTCCATGCCCCCGTTGTACCAGTCAACCGGCATCCAGTACTTCATTTTTTCAAAATCCGCGAAATTCGCGTCGTTATCTGGATCGATATACCTGAGAAAATACCATGACGAGCCGGCCCAGTTCGGCATTGTATCGGTCTCTCTGCACGCTTCCCCGTCGCATATCGGACAGCTTGTCTTAACCCAATCCTCTATCGCCGCGAGCGGGGATTCCCCGGTATCGGTCGGTTCATACTTCTGCACCTCGGGAAGTTTTACGGGCAGTTCCTCGTCCGGGACAGGGTTCCAACCGCATTTTTCGCAGTTGACCATAGGAATCGGCTCGCCCCAGTATCTCTGCCGTGAAAAAACCCAGTCGCGGAGCTTGTAGTTGACCGCCGCCTTTCCGCGGCGGTGTTTCTCCAGCCATGAAGTGGTCTTTTCTATGGCGCCCTTCACGTTCAACCCGTTTATGTCGAGGCCCGCATCGTTGGAGGATGCTATAAGCGTACCGTCGCCGGTCCAGCAGGCTTCGCCTTCAAGCACGGATTCCACTGCGACGCCCTCGGCGGCGGCCGCCTTTTCGTCCGGGCGGTTAATACACCTGACCGGAAGCCCGAAAGCCTTCGCGAACTCGAAGTCACGTGTGTCGTGTCCCGGAACTGCCATTATTGCTCCGGTCCCGTAGCTCGCGAGAACATAGTCCGCCACCCATACAGGTATCTCCTCGCCGTTAACCGGATTGAGAGCGTAGGCGCCGGTAAACACCCCGGTCTTCTCTTTTGAGGTCTCGGTCCTGTCAATGTCGCTCATTCGGACTGCCCTGTCGCAGTATTCGGAAACGCCGGCTCGATTTTCATCCGAAACGATATCCTTCACAAGTTCGTGTTCCGGCGCCAGCACCATGTATGTAGCCCCGAAAAGGGTATCGGGGCGCGTCGTGAATACGGTTATATCCCTGTCGGCGCCAACGACCCGGAAATTAACCTCGGCGCCGGTCGAACGTCCAATCCAGTTGCGCTGCTGCGTCTTTATTTTTTCAAGAAAATCGATCTCATCAAGACCGGCAAGGAGCTTGTCAGCGTAGGCTGTAATCTTCAGCATCCACTGTTCGATCTCCCTTTTCTCTACCTCGCCGCCGCAACGTTCGCAAGAACCGTTTACCACCTCCTCGTTCGCGAGTCCCGTCCTGCAGGAAATACACCAGTTAATCGGCATCTTCTTCTTGTATGCCAGCCCCTTCTGGAAAAAGCGTATGAATATCCACTGCGTCCACTTGTAGTATGCTTCGTCGGTGGTCGACAGAACACGGCTCCAGTCAAATGAGAACCCGAGGGACTTCAGCTGTTCAGTAAAGCGCGCGATATTCTGCCGTGTAACTATGCTCGGGTGGATTCCCGTTTTAATAGCGTAGTTCTCGGTGGGAAGTCCGAAGCTGTCGAAGCCCATAGGAAACAGAACGTTGTACCCCTGCATGCGCTTTTTTCTGGAAAGGATGTCGAGCGCCGTGTATGAACGGGGATGCCCCACGTGCAGCCCGTCTCCAGAGGGATATGGAAACTCAACGAGACAGTAGAACTTCTCTCTGTCGGAAAAGTCCTCAGCCCGGAAAGTCGAGTTCGCATCCCAGTAACGCTGCCATTTCTTTTCTACTTCTTTATAAGGATATCTGTCGCTCATTTTATCACTCTGATACCTTTCATGTCCGGATTCCCTGAAAGCCCATACGATAGCCAGAATTGCGTTTTTTTCAAATTCGTGGAACAAACGCGTTAGGAAATAATCTGTCTTGAGATATTTCTTCGCATTTTGACAAAATTGCTGTATTATATTTCTCGATTGGAGAGGGATTTTATATAAAAATGGAAACTGTAAAAATAAAATCTGTCGAGAGTCCCAAAATACTCGTTATAGACGACGAGGAAATAATACTCGAGCTTATCAAAAATTGCCTTGCAGCAGAGGGTTTCGGCGAAGCCATTGTGGCAAAGTCAGCCAAAAACGGCCTTGCCGTGATAGAGGAGCTCGACCTTCCCGACTCCAGCGACAATCCTGTGGATATACTTATCTGCGACATACGCCTCCCCGACATGAGCGGCTTCGAAGTCTGCGCCCGCGTCAAGCGAAAATATCCCGACCTCCCGGTCATACTTATATCCGGGTACGATATAGAAGACATCAGGAACAATCTGATAGAGTCCGAGGCCGACGATTTCCTGAAAAAGCCCTTCAGTTCCACGGAACTCGCGACAAGAACAAGACTTCACGTCAACAAACAGCAACGCAACAGCGAGAGCGCGTCCCGGAAAAGAAGCGGGAATAAACAGGGCGGCAAAGACGATTCCGACGCGATGCACAATATCCCGTACATAGGCGATAAGATTGACGACTACGTTATCGTCGATTCCATCGGCTGGGGAAAATCATCCATAGTGTACAAGGTAGTCGAATCCGGCACGAACAACCTTTACGCGATGAAAATGCTTACCAGGCACGCAATGGAGTTCAATGACGTCGCCCGCAGATTCAATATTGAGATCGATATAATGTCGAAAATAGACCATCCGGCGGTAATAAAATTCCACAGCCGGGGAAAACACAACGGGTGTCCGTACCTGCTTATGGAATTTGTCAACGGCATAGATCTGGAGGAGTTTCTGGTGACCCGTGGCAGGATACCCGTCCCACAGCTTCTCGACATGAGTATTTCACTTGCCGGAGGAATAGCTGCCATGCACGATATAGGCATCGTGCACAGAGACATCAAGCTCAAGAACATTCTCTACTGTCCAAAGACCAAATCAATAAAATTAAGCGATTTCGGGATAGCCAGGCTTCCGGATTCCCCGGACATAACCCACCATGGATTCATCATCGGCACGCCGCTCTACATGGCTCCTGAGATATTTCAGGGCAACCACGCAAACGCAAGGTCGGATATCTATTCATTCGGAGCGACGGTATACCACCTTGCAACCGGGAGCCCTCCTTTCGTGGCCGATAAATCCGTCGACCTCTATGAGAAGCACCTCAAGGAAGGCGTCACGCCCATGGATCATGTCCGGGACGACCTCCCCGGAAAAATGAACCAACTCATAGTCGAAAGGTGCATGGCGAAAGATCCAGCCAAACGTCCCGAAAACATGCACGAAATCGAAAATGAGATAAGCCTGATGTAGGGCGTCTGAAAGCTCACGGAGAAACGGTCTTCCTTTTCCAGAACATGTACTTTGCACTTGGCCGCATTTTTCACCAAAACTTGAAAGCCGGGATATAGATTTTTCAATATTTTCGCCCAAAGATAAAAGATTCGCACACAGAATGAGAGCCGAGAAAAATTCCGAGATAATAACTGCAAGACCCGACTTCTTCACGAGGGCGGCTCTATTTATTCTTGTATCCGGGGTATTGCTGCGGATATTTGCCGTAATTCATTCCGGTCCGGCGCCGCATTTCAAGCATCCAGCCGGCATGGACGAGGCACATTATCTGGAAATATCCGAAAACATCCGGAGCCACCGTGTATTCGGTGCGTGGACAGGCGGTTTCTTCACACGATCCACGCGGTCTCCCGGCTATCCCTCACTGCTTGCAGGAATAGAGGTAATCACGGGCCGGCATCCCATGATTCCGGGCATGCTCAACATCGTACTTGATTCAGGGTCGATGCTGCTGATCATGCTGCTGGGACTCAAGCTCTATGGTAGAAAAGCATCCCTCGCGGCGACAGCGGCATACGCATTTTTCGCGCCCGCCTTCATATACATGCCGCTGGCTACGCCGGATATCATGTCGGTCTTCCTGCTTCTGGCGGCCGTTGCGGCGTTCCTCAAGATCGGGGACCGCGACAGATACGCAATACCCGCCTTCGCTTTGATTTTCGCCATGCTGCTGCATACGAGGCCGGTTTTTCTTCTGCTCGCGCCGCTTCCGGCGGCGGGGATATATCTCGCGTTCCGTGCGGACAGACTCAAATCACTGTTTAACTCAGGCTTGTACATCTTGCTTGTGATCGCCTTCTGCATCCCGTGGGGCGTGCGAAACTACAGGCTCCACAAGGCGCTTGTACCGGTCAGCACAGTTTCGGGCTGGCACCTGATAGCCAGCGCCGTCGGCGCCGAGGAACTCTCTGTGAAATATCTAACCGACTACATATACGCGCCGGAAAACCGTAATTTCAGCGAAGGAGACTACTACAGGGACAGCCAACGGAAATTCTGGAGGATTTTCTTCAAAAAACCTTTCCGAATTCTCGGAACCGGCATCGCGAGAGTCGCCCTGTTCTGGTTTCCATGGAAAAGCCCGGAAAGGATATTTCTGCCCTGGGCCTATGTCGCGCCTGTACACATATCAAAATCCGTAATCCTTCCTCTGCCGGACCTGGAAGGCTGGTTCTATGCCGGGCTTGTGTTCTTTCTCATATCCATCAGGGTCTTCAGAAAGCGAATGAAGAATGCTCTTGCCGAGTGGGCCCGGAAATCCGCTCCGATACTCCTCATGTCGGGCTTCTACCTGCTGGCCCATTCTATGGCATATCCGTTGCACCAATACAGATTCACGATCGAACCGCTGTTTCTCACCCTTGGCATCGGTTTTGCGGCAATGCTTATTTCCCGCGAAACGGAAGGGGCGCTGACAGGGAAACTGAAAAATTTTTTAGGGATACTCCCGCACTGCATCTGTCTGCTTATGTTGATTTTTCTCGCAGCGGCATATTCAGGCTCAAAAGCGCCGCCCGCCGTCAATTACGAAGTATCCGCACCGCCCGGATTTATGTCGTACCGGGAATTGCGCAACTCGCAGTGGAGAAACCGTGGAAACCTGCCGAAAAATGCCCGGGCCGCGCTTTGCGGGGTCTTCAAGTATCCCTGCCCGAACCAGAAGTTTTCCGAAAACTCCGCAAGTTCATCTTTCGCCGATAACACAAGCTGCGGGAAAATATATGTGAAGCAAATGCATTCAACCTCGCCCATGGGAACAGGCGACGTCAAAATAAACTTCCGGGCAGAAAAAAAACCGCCTCCAGAAGAAATCGTCAGAGTTTACGGAAACGCATTGAATGGTCTCTACAAAGATATTATTATAGAGGTTGAAAGATGGGAGCAGTTATATCCATGATCAATACGAGAGACAAATATCACAATATACTACTTTCAAGAACCGCAGAGATAGTTTTCGGATGCGGCCTGCCCATCACGGCTTTCTTCGTCACGGCTAATACAGGAGAACCGTTTCCGACGAAAAACTTCCTGATGCTGATCCCGTTTCTCCTTATGACCTCTGTCCACGTCATCACTTTCAACGACCTCTGTTTCAACAGACGAAACCCACTCACGAGCGCCACGAGAAAGTTTCACCTGAAAATAACACTCCTTCTCATACCCGCACTTATACTTTTTTTGGTGCCGCTGTGGCCAAGTCTGTGCTTCATGCTGCTTCTTATAATATTGAACTGGGACATCTACTCATACGCCGGCAAGAAACACTGGCTGTCAGGCTGGCTTCACAATCTCGCGGGGGGTATACTGCACTTTCTGGCCGGCGCATCGCATCTCGGTGTTGAAGGAGCATTGTCAGAATGGCCGATGGCTTTTTATTTCGGCCTGGCAATGGCGTCAGGAGCCATACACCACGACGCTCTCCACCACGAGGAGGACAGCCGTAACTCATATGAGACCGGGGCCGTTGTCTTCGGTCCAAACCTCTGGTGGAGAATGGGATTCATCCCGTTACTGACCGCAATACCACTTCTGCTGTTTACGCCGGTCGATTTCGCCCTCTGTTTCGGCTTGGCTTCGCTCGTATATTTCTTTTTCTATGTAGCGCTGGTAATTTTCCCGAATCCTTCTGAAAAAATCTGGTTCAGAGTCGTGTGCAGGCTGATATTCTCGGTTTCGGCGGCATTCCTGGTCGCGATCCGGATCTTTTCATTTCTTTTCTGGTGATGAATCCGTACCGCGGCACGCAATTTCTCGTAGTCGGCGCGGGTTTCGCGGGCAGTCTGCTTGCCGCAAAATTCGCGGAACACGGACGAACGGTACTGGTCGGAAAATCCGAGCCCGGGGCATATGGAAACTGCGCGGGCGGCATGCCGCTGTCAACGTTCAAAAAACTGGCCATAGACATCCCATTTGCCGAAGTCAACAGCTTCAAAATATCCGTCTGCGGGAGAATCTTCACTTTTCCCAGGCACTACATATGCGCGGACCGCAAGCAGATCGACCGCGCGCTTTTTCTGAAAGCGCTGAATGCCGGCGCGGAATTCCTGCGCGGAACAGCCACCTCGGTGGACGTGTCAAGGTCGGAAATAACTCTGAGAACCGGCGATTGCCTAAGCAGCATAAGCTGCGCTAAAACGGTGCTGTGCTGCGGCGCCAGAATCCCGGGCGGGAAAACTGAAATTGACAAAAAAAAAGGCATCGCCGCATACCGCATTCTCGAATCTGAGACACCTTTCCCCGATTCGTTCTATGTGGAGATCGATCGCGGAACCTCACCCGGATACTGCTGGATATTTCCCATGCCAGGCGGCAAAATAAATATCGGGTTCGGCTCTTTTCTGCCAAACAGATTCAGGCAGCGGGTTATCGAAGACTTCATCGGCAAACACGGTATCCGGGGGACCGAATTATGCCGGGGCGGAGGCCCCGTCCCCCTCAGGCCGGAAGCCTCCCTCCTCTGCGGAAATACATATATTTTCGGGGACACGGCCGGAATGGTGAACCCACTCAACGGCGAAGGCCTGCAGTATATCGCCGGCATGGCCGCATCCTTTGCTGAAGATCTGATAAACGGCAGAAATCCCGACGTCTCATGGAAAAGGTCGCTCGTCCTGAAGAAACTCAGGCGCAGCGCCACCGCAATGCGCCTTATAACGAGCATGGAAAAATTCGCAATCCCCGCATATCCGGCCGCAACAGCCCTCTCTGCATATATCAGATCACATCGAAAACACGTAAAAACAGACTTCCCGAGCCGTTAAACCTTAGCCCCATCGCATTCCCATTTACCTTTCATGTCTGCACGTCTCGTGTAGCTTCATACTCTCCATCCAGCCATTCGGCGCCAGAGAATTGCAGTCTGTAGGGCGGGGCGGCGAATTCAATTTTGATAACGGGAGCGAGGTCGCACGGAGGCGACGGGGGCAGACCTGAGATTTTCCATCGAGCATTGCTGATAGGTTCCACCTTCAGTGGTTCACCTGTTGTCATCAGTTCAGTGCTCTTGATGTCGGGGCCGATCTTCGATATGACGATGTAGTTTCCAGGGTAGTAGAAAAGCGCTAAGTAGTGCATATTCGAAAAGGTTTTGGATATTCCAAAACTTTCAGAATCTGC
>CAZGYO010000063.1:0-9899 GCA_964530455.1 uncultured Victivallales bacterium | reverse complement strand
GCAGGCGGTCACGGAGAGTTTTGAAATTGGCTCATTATAACAAAATCATTTCTCCCAACCTCGTACCTCGGCGGGAGAATTCAACGTTCACGCCGTCGCTTTGTGAAATATACGGATTAAGGCAGAAAGACAATGGACAGGAAACCGCTCTACCAGGCAGAGTTCAGCAGCTGGGACGAGTCGGTCTCCAGGCTTCTGAACGCAACTGACTTCGCGCAGCTGATACCTGAAGGTGTCCCTGTCCTGATAAAGCCGAATCTTGTGGAACCCTCCCCTCCCCCGATAACGACTCCCTGCAGGCTGGTCGAAGCTATAATAGACTATATCCGCCGGGTGTCCCCGGGCTGTTATATCATTGTGGGCGAGGGTTGCGGTGCAATGGACGGAGAGACCGAAGAATGCTTCGCTAAACTCGGATACACTGAATTGGCCTCGCGTAAATCAGTGGAACTAGTCGATCTCAACTACGCTCCGTGCCGGCGCCTCTCCGACCCCGAATGCAGACGCTGGCCGGAGATGTTTCTTCCGGAACTGGTCTTCGGGAGTTTTCTTCTTTCAGTGCCTGTGCTGAAGGCGCACTCCATAGCGGACGTGACGCTGACGATGAAGAACATGCTGGGACTCGCTCCACCCAGGCACTACGATTCGGGTTCCTGGAAAAAGTCTGCCTTCCATTCGCGCTGCCACGAGGCCATATTCGATCTGAACAGGTACCGCTACCCCGATTTTACAGTGCTTGACGCGACAGTCGGCATGGCAGAAGCACACCTGTGGGGGCCGGTATGCGACCCCAAACCAAATCTGCTACTTGCAGGTGCGGATCCCGTTGCAGTCGACGCGCGCGGCGCGCAGATACTCCGTCGCGACTGGCGGAATATTCCGCATATATCAATGGCCAACGGGATACTCGGGTTTGAAACCCCCCGAAAAATGATATACGTTTAATCCCAGATATTCGCGAAAAGATTATACTCAGGTACAACTCAAGGATAAAATACCCGCAGTTTGCGAGGTTTTAAGGCCCGGAATCACGGGCTGCAGCGGACCATGCTTTATTTTCTACAGAAATTATCAGACTGTTTCGGGCCACTCCGACTCTTCGGTTATGTCACGTTCCGCGCGGGCGGCGCGCTGATGACCTCCGCTCTCATAACTTTCCTGCTGGGCCCTTACACGATCCGCTTGCTGAACAGGTTCAAGACGCAGGCGCCGTCGAGACTCAAGGGACTGGTTCCCGAAGAGCATATTGATCCGGAAAAAGACACCGTGCCGTCCATGGGGGGGTTGCTGATAGTGTTTTCCATAACATTCTCGAACATTCTCTGGGCTCTTCCCGGAAATCCTCTTGTTCACATTTTCCTGTTTACGCTTCTCTCCCTGGCGGCGATAGGTTTTGCGGACGACTACGTGAAAATCGCACGCAGAAACCGAAATGGAATACCCGCCTATGTAAAACTGGGGTTGCAACTGCTCGTAGGGCTTTTTGCCGTATTGGCCCTGGACGGACTTCCGGAGACTGAAAAACTGCTGAGACAGATCATACTTCCTTTTTTCAAGAATCCCATACTGCCGGCGCTGCCTCCCGTGGTGGCCTTCGCGTTCTCTATCCTGGTTGTCACGGGTTCATCAAATGCCGTTAATCTAACAGACGGTAAAGACGGCCTCGCGGTGGGTTGCGTGATTTTCTGCGCGTTGACATACGCGGTTTTCGCCTATATGACGGGGCACAGTGTCTTTGCCGATTATCTTAAGATACCCTTCATCCCGGGAACAAGCGAAGTGGTTGTCTTTGCTTCGGCTATCGTCGGCACATGCATAGGATTTCTCTGGTTCAACTGTCATCCCGCATCGATGTTCATGGGAGATACCGGAAGCCTTGCGCTCGGAGGAACGATCGGACTCATGGCAGTTCTGGTAAAACAGGAGCTTACCCTTATAATAGTTGGCGGGGTGTTTGTTCTTGAAGCGCTTTCAGTAATAATCCAGGTGACGAGTTACAAGCTGACAGGCAAGAGGATATTTCTCTGCACACCTATACACCACCACTTCGAACAGAAAGGATGGACCGAAACGCAGATTGTCGTGCGTTTCTGGATACTTGCAGGCCTTTTCGCACTGTTCGGGATTGCAACACTCAAACTGAGATAGCCATGCCGCGTGATCACTCAAAAACGCGCAGAATTCTTATTGCCGGTCTGGGCGCGAGCGGAAAAGCGGCTCTCGACCTCGCCGTTTCCAGGGGCTATGAAGTACATGCCGTCGATGAGGCCGAAAGTGAGGAACTGCTCGAATTCACCGAGTCCCGAAAAGATTCAGCATCGATAACAACAGGCTGGACGGGCGGGGCTCTGCCTGAAGCGGATCTGGCCGTGCTAAGTCCGGGCATCCCCGTATCCTCCGAACTCTACAAAAGTTTGCGTAAAAACCCCGTTGAAACAATTTCGGAAATTGAGTTCGCATGGCGACACGCCGCGTCTCCGGCGCTCGCCGTGACCGGGACTAACGGAAAAACCACCGTCACGGAACTTTCGGATTCTATTCTGCGGTCGATCGGCGTCGATTCGATTGCAGCCGGCAATATAGGAAAACCTTTCTCGGAGGTGGCAATGCAGACGCCCGCGCCCGACGTATATGTGCTGGAACTAAGTTCCTTCCAGCTCCGTGAAACCAGCTCCCTGGCTCCGTGCGCGGCGGCGCTTCTGAATATCAGTTCCGACCATGCAGACAATCATGCCGGAATGGATGAATACGCTCGAATAAAATTCGGTATTTTTGACAATGCGGGAACCTCAATACTGGAAAAGGGTCTTGAAAAGCACCCTCTGGCTCCGGGGGCTCCGGTCACATTTTCATCGTCACCCAACCACGCCGACACCGATTACACTCTTTCTTTGGACAATCATATCATGTACAAGTCTGAAAAGATTATCGATTTTTCCAGTACACGGCTCCGCGGCAAACACAACGCGGAAAATATCATGGCGGCCGTCGCGCTCGTAAGGGCTTTCAAGCCGGATGCCGATGTCGACGGCATCGTTTCCGCTGTCATGGATTTCCGCCCTTCGGAACACAGGATCGAGCTGGTCATGTCAATCGGCGGGATCGACTACGTAAACGATTCAAAATCGACTAACCCCGACGCGTTGCGGGCCGCCCTGGAAACCCTGGGCGGAAGAAAGAACATCTGTCTCATCGCCGGCGGACTCGATAAAAATATGGATTTCAGCGCCATAAAAGACTATTCCGGACATATAAAATGCGCTTTTCTTACCGGAGAATGCAGAAAAAAACTGGCAAGTTGCTGGGAGCATGATATAAATTGTATATTGTCCGATTCGTTTGACGCTGCCGTCGAGGGCGCCTGTAAAGCCGCCCTCGCGGGAGAGACTGTTCTTCTGTCGCCCGGCTGCGCATCGATGGACGCTTTTAAAGATTATGGTGAAAGAGGCAAATATTTCAAAGATTTCCTTAAGAGGAGGATAAAAAAATGAGTAAAAGACCAATCACCCCCGTCATCCTGGCAATCCACGCGGCATTCCTGGCTCTGCTTCTTGTTCAGAGCGGATGCCGCTCCCCCGAAGTTCTTCAGCCGCGCAGCTATATTCCTGCTCCCAGCTCGGACGGCGGTAGCCTGGACCCCGGTTTTGCAATAGAGTCCTCAACTCCTCCTCCCGCCCCGGTGGGCGATGATTTTGGGATGGATATTTCCATCCCTCCCGAAGGAGAGATATTGATGGATGATATGGCACCCGGCACGGATTTCAGCGCGAAACCGATAACATATACTGTCAAAAAAGGCGACTCTTTCTGGAAGATTGCCCGTATCTACGGAGTCAGCATGCAGGAACTCGCCGCTGAAAACAACATGTCCCTCAACAAGGTTCTCAGCGTGGGCACTGAACTGCGCATACCACCGGGAGGGGCGCTTATCTCCGAGGATGAACTCCCCCCGATAAAAAAAACCGGGAGACCAGCCCCGCCGCCGACACCCTCCAGCTATGAACCGAGCACCGAAGACGGCACGTACGTGGTGAAACCCGGGGATTCTCTCTGGAAAATAGCAAGGACGCACGGATTGAAAGTCAGTGAACTTGCCGCGGCAAACGGACTTGACCCCAAAAAACCGATTATCGTCAACCAGAAACTCGTAATTCCCGGCGGCGGAGGCGCAACTTCCTATTCGGAACCTGAAGACTCTTCGTTCCCCGACGATTTCGGCATGGAGAACGACTCTGAATTCACTGAAGGAAGCCCTTTTGGAGAAACGGAAGAAAGCGCGCCCACCGGCATGGACGAAAGCTCAGAAGAAGAGCCGACCGGCTCGCCTGACGAACTTCTCAGCGATGAAGAACTCAAGAAAGCTCTCGAGGAAATAGAGCAGATGGAGTCGCCGGCGGCTGGAACAGATGAAAGTAAAACAGGCGGAACTGATCCCTCCACCGCTTTTATCACCCATGAGTCCCTGAAGGACGAAACTCTGACTTCTATCGCAAATATGTACGGCGTAAAAATCGAATCTGTTAAAAAGGCGAATCCGGAACTACCGGAATCACAGCCGCTTCCCGCCGGAACGAAGGTGGATATACCGGAATACTGATAATTGCCGGAACCAGAGTAAAGAACGAGCTATGACCGAAAACTATTCCGAAGAAGAAAAGCAGTCGCTGCTGAAACTGGCGCGCGACTCCATAGAGGCGCAACTTGAGGGCAGGCAGCTTCCAGACACCGGCGCTTTTCCGGAGTCGCTCACAAAAAAACGGTCTTCATTCGTGTCACTGCACACTGAAAACGGGTACCTGAGAGGTTGTATCGGCAACATACATCCTATGGAACCTCTGTGCATAAACGTCCGGAACAACGCCATCAACGCATCTTTCCGCGACCCCAGGTTTCCGCCGCTCAGCAAAGGCGAACTCGACAATATAGAGATAGAGATATCTGTTCTTACCGAGCCCGAAGAGATATCCTCCTGGAAAGACTTCATCCCCGGTAAGCACGGCATTATACTTAGATGCGGGAACCGCAGCGCGGTCTTTCTTCCTCAGGTCGCCCCTTCACAGGGCTGGAGCCGCGAGGAAACTCTCTCGCACCTCTCCCTCAAAGCGGGCCTGCCCGAGACCGCATGGGAAGGTGATGACTGTTTGTTTATGGTTTTCAGGGCGCTGGTTTTCTCCGAATCAGATACCCAAAAGTGAACGGAACTAATGGGAAACACCGATAACAATTTCCTGAAACGCAGGATTCTGCCCGGATGCCTTATCCTGGCCGCCGTATTCATCCTTTCTGTCATTATCTTGGCCTTCGCCGCCACAAGAAAACGCGGCGAAACCGAAAAACCTGAATTCATAAAAGAAGTCGAGCAGGACGTACAGAGGAATGAAGAAGAGATATCCCGCAGAAGAAAACTTTTTTCCAATAATAATAAGAAGAAATACGACCTGGACCAGACGGTGATGGCCCTTTTCAGTATTGAGAGGGCGTTGACCGGCGCCGGCAACTTCCAGGACCTTACACCTTATATAGTGCAGAAGGAAAGCGACAGGGTCGCGGTGGATGTCGCTGAACTGAAATACAGATTCTTCAACATATACAAGCGGATACTTGACGCGCAGGACGAACTCGGCGAACTCGGTTCTATATACAACGTCACGGCGGGAACAGTTATTGACGTTGCCGGAATAATCGGCTTCGACCCTGTCAAGGGGATAGTATATGACAGGGAACAGGCGAGGAAGGTCTGGGAAAAGCGCCTGGCCGAATCGAAGATGGAATCTGAAATACGCGCCAGATTGAGGTCGCACCAGGATAAAATGCTCGACTTCCTCTTCGACTACGCCGATACCAGCATCAGACACCTACGCAAATGGAACCGGCTCTGCGCCGCCAGGGACCGCGCTTACCTGGCCTTATATGAGAATGACTGGGATCAGGTAATAGAGTCCTCCCAGATTGCCTGCGACATGTCGCCCACGGAAAAAGAGGCGCACGTCCTGCTTGCGATGGCGCTTGTGGAACGCGGGAAAGAAAGCGATAAAGGCAGAGCCATGGCGCTGGTGGAGGACATGCTCGAGAAACACGACGGACAGCCGGCGCCAGCCTATCTGCTGAGGGGAGTGATGCGTATGAACGAAAAGAAATACGAGGAGGCAATGCTGGATTTCGACCAGGCTTCGGCATATTATCCCAAACAGCAGCAGGCGCTCTCGGACAAGCTCAATCTCTACAGGAAAAGGTCCTTTCTCAACAACTCAAAGGAAGGAAGGATGATTGTGAACACCTACCGTGGGATAATGACCGGTTCGGGATATTTCAGCCCTGACTTCCAGAAGGCCAGAATTCATCTGGCTAAAGGAGAGAAAGACAAGGCTGAAAAAAAGATATTCGACCATTTTTTCAGGCGTCGCCTGCAGGGGCAGTGGGACCGTGTTCTTATGGACTTCAAGTTCTGCAGCCGCTACCTGAAAACTGACCTGAAGGAGATATTCCGTGGAGATGAGGTAGATCTGATAATAAAGCCCGCCTGGCTGAGCAACAGCGTAGTGGTCAGCGTAAAAAACAACGGCGACGCGGATGTCCACAATATCACGCTGCTCTTCTGTGTTCGTTTCACGGACATGTTCATAGGCGACTATATTTCCTTTCCGATCGGCGACTCGCTCGCCGTGCTCCATCCCGGTGAGGAGGCTTCCGTCGGCAGAAAGAACATCACCGAGCTGACAGAGGAAAGACTCGGCGAAGTCAAGAAATGGGAGGATATCATAGACTATGGCGCCGTCCTCATCGCCGACGAGATGCTGGCATGGATAGAGCCCAAGAGCAGAGAGCCCCTTCTAAAGCCGGAAACCGAGCCTGTGATAGATGAGGATACCCGTAAAAAGGCCCGGGGCGTACTGAAAAAGGCCCTGAAAAAAAGCATCGACTCAATCGAAGGGGCCATGACCGAAGAGAAAAAAGAAAACTAGTCTTCTCACATCCACGTCCAATCCATGTACAGAAAATACATCAACAAACAGGTTGTAGTCGATGCCGAAGGCCCATTCGTATATATCGGGCGTATGCGCAAGGTATCTTCTGACTTCCTTGAACTCGAAGAAGTCGACGTGCATGATATCAACGATTCCTCGAGCACGAAAGAGATTTACTTGAGACAGGCACTGGAGACTGGAATAAGGCCGAACCGGGAAAACTGCAGAATCGCGAGAGCCAGGGTCATCTCGATATCCCTGTATAAGGACATCCTCTAACCGCCGCCGCAGGCATTGTTGTTATCAGTAACTTTCCCACCAGCGTTCCGGAAGTTTGGTAACACCGAAACTTTTTCTTTCCTTCTTGTAGACAATCGAATCGTTACCCCATACCTCTATATAATACGCAAGTATTTTTCTGTCTTTGACTTCCTTCAGGGGAAATTTCCATTTACGGCCGCGTATGCCGCTGTGAATACTGTGGTCGTCGGTCGACCATATCGGCCTGTCAAAAGCAAACAGTTTTTCCAGAACAGCCGCCTGATCGTAATTCTTAGCTTTCGGTTTCGCCGTGTCCGGAAAATAATAGCGGTATATAGGCCGGGCCTTGGTGTCATCGGACCGGGAACAGAGGACGTAGACGTACACATAGGGAACTTTGACGCGCCTTGCGAGTGAATCCAGACCCTTCAGAAAAAAATTCAGTTCGGCGCTCGCCGTATTCCCTTTGGAATCAACCCCATGGTCCGGAAAGTTAATTTTAGTAAAAGCAACTGAATAATCGCCGAATTCCCCGGGCATGGAACCAGATTCAGCTCCTTGAATATCGCTCTGGAAATAGGATTTCAGGAGCTTTAAAGGGAAAGTCCGCCGTTTTTTGTCTTTCTCTACGGTGATCTTGCCGTCGTTTATGCTGACGATCTCAATTTCCGTAAGGCGCGTACCGTCATTGAAAATGATGGTCGCGGAAATAAGGGGCGCGGAAAACACTACGCATACCGTGAAGAGGCATATGCAAAAAGCAGAAAAACGTATCATGGCACCCTCTCTTTAGAGGATTTTATTCCCCGGGCTTGACTTTGGGCAGACCCAGAACCTTGTCGCCCTCTTTCCAGCGTCCGTCTTCGCGCAGGATGTCGATTCTTTCAAAACGTTTGAGGACGTTTCTTTTGGCACGGATCTTGCCGCTTGCTTTTAGACTTGAATGCAGAGACATATCTTATAACTCCGAAAATAATTATTTAAATTGGCGCTTCCTGGGTGTACTATTAACCGGAAAGAATAATTTTCAAATCAAAACCGGTTCTTTTTCCCGATGAAAAAAACATACGGCACAGCTTTTCGAGCCTTGTCTGTTCGATTCCTGCTGCTGTTCTCCCTGTCCGCTCTCTTCCACTTACCGCGCGTGCTCCGGGCCGGCGAGGAGCGGGGCCTGACAATACTCCAGACCGCGGACATCCACGCGCATTCGGGTAAAGACGGCCCGGGCTGGCTTCCCCTGGGCACGCTGATTCGCGCCGAGCTAAAAGCGGCCGGAGGGAAATCCAGTTGCCTGATCATCGACTGCGGAGACACCATACAGGGAACGCTCTACGGAGAGTCCGCGCGCGGAAAAATGGCGATTGCGGCCATGAACTCGATCGGACACGACATATGGGTGCCCGGAAACCACGATTTTGACTACGGCTGGAAGACTCTTTGCGAAATCGGCAAAAAATTCAATGGTGACATGCTTGCCGGCAATCTGGTTGATGCGGACAGCCGAACCCCTCTTTACGCCGGGTGGAAGATCTACGAAAAAGCCGGCAGGAGGATAGGCGTGATAGGGATGACATCCCCCCACGTCAATTCATGGATATGGGGAAAAAGGATTTCGGGTCTGAGATTCGAACTGATAAGCAAGGCTCTGGACAGGATAATGCCCGAACTGGCGGAGCGGGAAACGGATCTGATAATTCTCGCGGCTCATCACGGGCTCTACACGCCGGGCCGCCTGGACGGAGAAAACATGTCTGCGATTTCCAGACGCTATCCCCGGATAAAACTCATCCTGGGAGCGCACTCCCACAGAGAATGCCCGGGAATGAAACTCAAGTCCGGAGCCTGGTACGTACAGGCACCGCCACACGGCAAAGGCCTGGCCGCTGTGAAAGTGAAGTTTTCACCGGGGAAAAACTCCGCCCCGGTTTTCAAAAGCAGAATACTGTCGGCTGAAAATGTAAAACACGATAAAGAACTTGAATGCGATATTCGCGCCCACCTGAAAAAAGGCGCCAAAGCGCACACAGAAGAATACGGCACCTTGCCGCTAAAACTCGTGCCGGAGGATGGGAAAGAGAATTCTATAAGCAGGTTTTTCTGCAAGGTGCTGCTGGACGCGTGCGGCGCCGAACTCGCGTTTCACGGTGTATTGAAGGACGGCTACTCGATGGCCGGCAGGATATCCGGGCTGGACATCTTCCGGCTGACGCCCTACGAAAACCGGATATGTGTGATGAACCTTCACGCGCACGAAATTCTATCCATAATCAATGAACAAAAAAAAATCCCCGCGGGAATTCGCGGGCTCGACTGCTTTTCCCGCGACCCGGAACTTCTTGTGAAAATAGCAAATGGGAACCTGGGAAAAAGACTGATTAAAACCTCTTTTTCCGACTACAGCGCCGCGGGCGCCGGAGGACGCTTCCCGGTACTCAGGAAAATTACTTCAAAACTTGACGCCGCGAAATGCGATACCGGAATATACTTACGTGACGCCGTCAGGGAATATATACAAAAAAAGTATTGACCCACGGCACGCCCGGCAACTGCTTTTTCAGCTTAACCCGGTTGTTTCACGAAGCTGGCAGGCTGTCGAACCTTGTCCGACTGAACGCCTGCTGGCCCGTATATTTCAGATATGTAGTTTGTCAAGTTTTCAGAAGGATACATTCA
>CAZGYO010000062.1:0-9982 GCA_964530455.1 uncultured Victivallales bacterium | reverse complement strand
CGTACATATTCAGTGAACCACGTCGGGGTCGGGGTTGAGACACTCGAAGACTGTCCAGTACTGACCCCGAGAAAATTGTTCGTTTAATTTTCACAGAAAACGGTATCGAGATATGGCAGGAATGACAATAACAGAGAAAATTCTGGCGAAAGCCGCTGGCAAACCCGAACTGAGTCCCGGCGAAAACGTATGGGTCAACGCCAATGTGCTTATGACACACGACGTCTGCGGCCCCGGAACGATAGGCGTCTTTAAAAGAGAGTTCGGCGACAACGCCAAGGTATGGGACAGGAACGGCGTGGTTCTCATTCCCGACCACTACATATTCACCGAAGACCGGAAATGCCACCGAAACGTCGATGTGCTCCGCGAATTCGCGCGCACGCAAAATCTCCCGTACTTCTACGATCCGGGAACCGAAACATATTCCGGTGTATGCCACCTGACTCTTCCCGAAAAGGGACACTGCAGACCCGGCGAAGTCCTTTTCGGGACCGATTCGCATACCTGTACACACGGAGCTTTCGGGGAGTTCGCCACGGGAATAGGCAACACGGACGCCGGTTTTGTAATGGGCACCGGGAAACTGCTGCTCAAAGTTCCGGAATCCATGAAATTCGACATCCGGGGAAAATTGCCCGAATATGTAACCGGAAAAGATGTTATTCTCAGAATAATAGGTGATATAGGGGTCGACGGAGCTACTTACCGCGCGATGGAATTCTGCGGTTCGGCCATATCCTCGCTTTCAGTGGAGGAGCGCATGACCATCTGCAACATGGCTATAGAGGCCGGAGGCAAAAACGGAATCATTGCAGCTGACGCGAAGACTGTCAAATATGTCAGAACGCGTACCGGACGCGAATTCGAGTGCTTCGAAAGCGATCTCGGGGCCGAATACTTCTCCGAGACCGGATACGATGCCCCGGAACTGGTTCCGCTGGTCGCGATGCCATACTCTCCGGACAATGTGAAAGCGGCGTCCGAAATGGCCTCCGTAAAACTCGACCGGGCATATATAGGAAGCTGTACGGGCGGCAAGATATCCGATTTCAGGATGGCGTCTGAAATCCTTCTTGGAAGAAAGGTGAAGATCGATACTTTTCTCGTCCCCGCCACCGTGGAAGTCCAAAAAGCCCTCGATACAGAGAAAATAAACGGCGCGAGCCTCAACGAAATATTCCGCGATGCCGGATGCATTGAGCCTGCCCCGCCCTCCTGCGCGGCATGTCTCGGCGGCCCGCTTGACACTTTCGGGCGCTGTAACAATGCCGAGATATGTATCAGCACGACGAACAGAAACTTCCCGGGACGCATGGGGTCCAGGGAATCGAAAACAATCCTCGCGTCGGCATACACCGCCGCGGCCAGCGCCGTTGCGGGACATGTTGCCGATCCAAGGTACCTGTAAAACTGAATATCCAGGATCCGCCGACGCGGAAAAATGCCGGCATTGCGGGAAAATAAATACATATCTCAAGATTTGAGTAAACCAATTTAAAGGAACGCTTATGATAAAAGGAAAAGTCTTTGTGTTGGGCGACAACATCGACACCGATCAGATAATACCCGCCCAGTATCTGAACCTGGTACCGACGATACCCGAGGAATACGAAAAACTCGGAAGCTACGCGCTCAGCGGTCTTCCGGAATCCTACAAAATGCGTTTCGTTCCTGAAGGCGAGTGGCGCACACCGTACAGGATAATAGTCGCGGGCAGGAATTTCGGATGCGGGTCAAGCCGAGAACACGCCCCCATAAGCATGGGCGCCGCGGGCCTCAAGGCGGTAGTCGCAGAATCTTTCGCGAGAATCTTTTTCAGAAACTGCATTTCCACCGGCGAAATTTATCCCGTGGAAAGCGCCGCGCATATCGCCGACAATTTCAGGACGGGCGACGAAGTCGAACTGGATATCAACAGCGGAACACTCAGAAACACGGGTTCCGGCGAAGAGTTCAAGCTGAAATCTATGGGCGATGTACGCGAGGTGGTAGATGCCGGAGGAATCTTCGAATACGCCAGGAAAACCGGGATGATCTGATGAACCCGGGGAACTTTGGAAACAGGAATGTTTCAGGCGGAAACTCCGGGGGAATCGCCGAACACACCCTTCGCGGCGAGATAAAACGGCTTGTCTACAGTTCCGAGGACGGTTCTTTCAGCGTGGTCAAACTCCTGGACGAAAAAGGACGGGAAAACGTGGTGGTCGGCCCAATATCCGGGGCGCACGAGGGGCAGGGCATGGAGGTCACCGGCACGTGGGAAATGCACAGGGAACACGGACGGCGCCTGAAAGCCAAACGCTACCGGTTCATCCTGCCTTCAACCAGCGAGGGCATAAAACGCTACCTGGCCTCCGGGCTTATACCCGGCGTGGGCCCCAAGCTCGCGGAGTGTATCGTCGGGCATTTCGGAGAAAAAACGCTGGATATTCTCGAAAACTATTCCTCCCGGCTCAGAGAAATACCCGGCTTCGGTAAAAAACGCGTCGAGATGGTCAGAAAGGCATGGGCGGAACATTCGGAAAAACGCGATATCTTCATATACCTCCAGGGCCTGGGGCTCAGCCTCGCATACTGCCAGAGGGTATTCAAGACATACGGCGAAAAAGCTCCCCTGATCGTCCGGGACAACCCCTACCGCCTGGCCGAAGACATCAACGGAATAGGTTTCGTGAAGGCCGATAACATCGCCTCCAACCTCGGAATATCCTCGAACGACCCGAAACGGCTCTGCGCCGGTGTGCTTTACGCGCTCAACCGCATGTCCGAGTCCGGGCACGTGTGCTATCCGGAAGAGGATTTCCTTGAAAAGACCGCGGATCTGCTGTCCGTAACCGGAGAAGACGCCCTCAGAGGGCTGGAACTGGCAACTAAAAGGGAACTTGCGGTCCGCGAAAAGATGTCGGCCGACGGACTCGTTGCGGAAAGCAACTACGTC
Organism: uncultured Victivallales bacterium; assembly: GCA_964530455.1. Taxonomy (GTDB): domain Bacteria; phylum Verrucomicrobiota; class Lentisphaeria; order Victivallales; family CAZGYO01; genus CAZGYO01. The sequence goes on along the minus strand of CAZGYO010000062.1, from coordinate 7,041 downwards.
TATTCCTCCTTCCTCTACAGAGCCGAAAAGGAACTCGCCCACCTGCTCCGCCGCGCAATGGAGCCGGGATACAGAAAATGCATCTTCTCTCCTCCCGCCGAACCCGCTGAGGCAACGCTCGACGAGAAGCAGCTCAAAGCCGTGCTGAACGTCTCTAAATCCCCCCTGAGCATCATAACAGGCGGACCCGGCGTGGGCAAAACCACAGTCATCAACGAGATCGTAAGACACTCGAACAAAGAAAAGGTCAAAGTATATCTGGCAGCTCCTACCGGACGCGCCGCCAAAAGGATGAGCGAAGCGTGCAGGCACAGGGCCATGACTATACACAGGATGCTGAAATGGGATCCTTCCGAAAGCTCATTCTACTACGGGTACCGGAAACCGCTACCCTGCGACCTGCTGGTTGTCGACGAGGTCTCCATGCTTGACCTGCCGCTGGCGCTCAATCTTTTCCGGGCCGTCGCCCCCGGCACCACCGTCGTACTCGTCGGAGACTCGGACCAGCTGCCGTCCGTCGGGCCCGGAAACGTCCTCAGCGATATCATCCGCTGGGGCGGATCACCCGTAACCCATCTTACAACAATATACAGGCAGAAAGAGGGAAGCAGCATAATCGAATACGCGCATCAAATAAACCGCGGCAGAATACCCGAGTTCCCCGAGCCGGACAGCCGGGACCTGCAGGACTTCTACTGGATAGATCAAAACGAGCCCGAAAAAGTATCCGAGCTGATAGTGCGCCTTGTCGGCTCGCGCATCCCCCGGAGATTCAGGCTCAACCCACTCAGAGATATACAGGTGCTGAGCCCGATGAACAGGGGAAACTGCGGGACGGTGCAACTCAATCAACTCCTGCAGGAAACGCTGAACCCGCCTTCCGGAAGGCGTCCGCAATTTAAATGGGGAGATACCACCTTTCGCGGCGCCGACAGAATCATGCAGACTGTGAACAACTACGATAAAAACGTCTTCAACGGGGATATGGGCAGGATCGCGCGTATCGACCTGAGAAATAAAAGGTTCTCCGTAAACTACGATACCGGCATGGTCGAATACGACTTCATCGAAGCCGATCAGATCGTGCCGGCATACGCTATCACCGTACACAAATCTCAGGGAAGCGAGTTCCCGGCTGTCGTAGTGCCTATACTCACCCAGCACTATATAATGCTACAGAGAAATCTTATATATACCGCCATGAGCCGCGCAAAAAAACTGCTCGTCATGATCGGCAGCAGAAAGGCGCTGTCCATTGCCGTAAGAAACGCCAGGCTGGAACCCAGATATTCACTCCTCCTGAACAGACTCGCGGAATCCGATTCCGCTGTCACCTGAGCGCCTTTCACTCGAAACTATGGTCGTGTTGTGTTAAACATGTTTATAATTAATGTGTCTCCAAAAACATCAAGGGCTGCAGGCCCGTAATAAAAAATGGCCGAATCCGCGAAGTCCGCAAATTGTATTTCGCGCTTACAGCGCTTTTGCAATGGGGGGCAAGCGCCCCAGCCCTTAGCCCGGTTGTTTCACGAAGCCAGTGCGGTGCGGATGCGAAGCTGTTCAGCATGATGCTGTAGCAACTACTGCAAATGCTTAACAACAAGCCAGATGTGCTGCAATGGCTTTGCCCTCCGGCTGAAATAACGGGCTTAAGGCTTTATCGGTTAGCCCGGTTTTCGCAGAAAACCTGGGTGGTTTTATTCCAGGGAAGCGGAAAGCCTGGGAATGGATCTTGTGACAGTGGTCATCTCGTTGTGGCTTACAGGAATGGAGAACGCAATGGTACAGCCCTCCCCCTTTTTGCCGCTGGCGCTGATAGAGCCTTCATGCGCATCGATGATACGCTTGCATACGGCGAGCCCCAGCCCCGTACCCGCAGCTCCCTTCGAGGACACGAAAAGATCGAACATCCTCTCAGCTTCTTCAGAATCAATCCCAACACCGTCATCCGTAACCGTAACGACTATATAATCTTCGGTGTCGTTGAGTTTCGCGTCAATGTAGATATTTCCCGCTATATCCTGCTGGCCGCTCCTTTCCCTCTTTGTCTGAATAGCGTGTTCGGCGTTAGAGACAAGGTTCAGCAGTACCCGATGAATGCCCTTCGTGTCCACTTCGGCATAATAAGAGAGTTTCTTCACCGAGCCCGCCACGAGATTGATCCGGTCGTTCTGCATCTGAGATTCCATAAGCTCGACGACTTCATGTATTATCTCTCCCATGTCATGCACTTTCAGATCGGGTTTCTGGTCACTGGCAAGGTTCAGCAGATCCATAACCAGATTACCCAGGCGCCTGTGGTTTTTGCTCAGTATTGCCGATGCCTCGTCCGCCAACTGCAGGTCTTCCTCGTTTATCCCCATTTGAAGAAGGTTCAGGCTCCCGTCGAGACCGGCAAGAATATTCTTGATGTAATGCGAGAGCCCGGCAGCGGTTGTCCCGGTGGCGACAAGCCTTTCGTTCCTCAGGTTGAACTGCACCAGGCGGTTGTTTTCTATCGTCATGCCGGCAGTATGCGCCATGACGGTAAGCAGTCGAAGGTCGTCTTCGTTGTACTCCTTCTCCGAGGTGTCAAGTACCAGATATATCATGCCGTTCAATTGCTGTTTCCCTATCATAGGCACGCACATCGTGCCGGTTCTGGACTGCGGGGTGATATTTTCGAACTTTTTCTCTTTCGGGTCGCCGAGAGACAGCACCGACTCGCGGTTCTCCTTAACAAAATCGACAATGCTCGGTTGTATCAGCGACCGCTCGATCTCTTCAAGGCGGTCGTTTCCATGGCGAGCCTCGACAGGTTCGAAAGCCCCGGTCTCGAGATTGAAGACCAGCAGAAAAGCGTAGTCTGCATCGATAACATCGACTACTGAAGAAAGTATCTGTGGAAAAAGCTCGTCCTCGCCTATAACATTGGAGACCAGATTCTGGAACTTGTATATCGCCGACAGACGCCGGTTCTCCTCCTTCAGAATCTCCAGCGCGCGGCCGGAATCGTCCGTCGCCGCAAGCGTGTCAGGATGTACGCGGTAGGATATGAACGGCCGCTTCAAAACCTGGGTGTCTGCCACGCCGGCCTGGTCGTAAAGCTCGAAAATAGTGTTCCCCACGCGTACGGAAGTCTTCAGGGGAAGCTTTACCCTTCCATCTATCTTCTGTCCGACTATCCAGGAGCCGTTCGTGCTGTTCTGGTCCTCTATGTACCAGGCGCCCTTCTCCAGCATCAGCTTGCAGTGAGTACGCGACATAAGCGTGTCGGTGATCTTGATGTCCGCCTCGGAACCACGGCCAAGTGTCAGTATATTGCCATTCAATTCGAACTCCAGCCCTCTCTGGGGACCGGATAGAACACGAAGGACTATATTTTTATTTGTACGCTTCATCGCATATCCCGTTTATTCCCGGCTTATGTACATATTCAGTGAACCACGTCCGAGTCGGGGCTGAGACACTCGAAGACTGTCCAGTACTGACCCCGAGCAAACGGAGCTTGCTGAATATGTACTAATTTATCTTCATGATGAACAGTTGACAAGCCCTTCCACCTATTTTATAGAGCCAATGCGAAATGCGCGGATAATTTTATTTCCGGCACTTGACTGCCTGCCGAAACGTCCTATACTATATAAAGTTTGTAAACAATAAATATAATCACATGTCCCGAGGATGCTCTCATGAAACTTTCGACAAAATCCCGATACGGGCTCAGGATTCTTCTTCAGATCAGCCTGGACAACGAGTCCGGCGACCTGTCCAGGGGGCGCAGCATCGCCGAGAAACAGGAGATTTCGGAGCCCTATCTTGAACAGATAATGATACCTCTGAAAAACGGGGGGATAATAAGAACCGTGCGTGGCTGCCGGGGAGGTTACCATCTTAACCGCCGTCCGGAAGAAATCACTCTTCTCGACGTTCTCGAACTGTTCGAGGGAAAAATGAGCCTCGTTGACTGTCGGGAAAACAAATGCAGGCGCTTGGAGCAATGCCCGATTAAAGAGGTGTGGGAAGACCTGTCCGCGACTCTCCGCAGGCATGCGAAAACTCTCACTCTTGCGGATATAGTAGAGAAATACAGGTTGGAATCAAAGTACGACTACGTCATATAGACTTGTAAATATGGATAAAACACGGAGGCAACAGAATGGCTATTTACAACGAGATAACGGAAACGAGCGGAAACACGCCCCTTCTGAAATTCCAGCGCCTTGTCAGGCCGGATGCGGGGATTATCTACGGTAAGCTCGAGTATTTCAATCCGACATCCAGTGTAAAGGACAGGATAGCAGTAAGCATGGTGGATGCCGCGGAGAAAAACGGCACTCTTAAGCCGGGGGGAACAATCGTCGAACCCACCAGCGGAAACACCGGCCTCGGACTGGCTATGGTCGCCGCCGCGCGCGGCTACAAACTGGTGATAAGCATGCCTGAAACCATGTCAATTGAACGAAGGAGGATACTGGAACATTTCGGCGCTGAAATCCATCTGACATCCGGCGACAAAGGGATGAGCGGAGCCGTCGAAAAAGCCCGGGAACTTCTCGGGGACACTCCGGACGCGTTTATGCCCCAGCAGTTTGAAAACCCGGCAAATCCGGAGGCCCACTACAATGCTACGGGACCGGAAATATGGAAGGATCTTGACGGCAAAGTCGACATCCTTGTGGCCGGGGTTGGAACCGGGGGAACCCTGACCGGCGCCGGACATTACCTGAAAGAACAGAATAAAGATATTGAAGTGATTGCCGTGGAACCTGAGACTTCCGCGGTTCTTTCAGGCTGTGAACCCGGGAAACACGGTATCCAGGGAATCGGGGCCGGATTTGTTCCGGGAATACTGGATGAAGCTGTCATTGACGAAATAATACAGGTAGCGGACGCGGACGCGGTAAAAACCGCGAAAAAACTCGCCGAACTGGAAGGAGTCTTCTGCGGCATAAGCTCGGGCGGCAACGCATGGGCGGCCGCGGAAGTCGCAAACAGACCGGAAAACGCGGGCAAAAATATCGTGACAATCATCTGCGATACCGGTGAAAGGTATCTGACGACCATACTTTTCAGTGAATAAACTTACACAGTCCATGCAAGGAAACAAAACATGAAAGATTCAACTCTCTCACTGCATGCGGGCCAGCAGGCTGACCCCACCACAGGCGCTCGCGCCGTACCCATCTACCAAACGACCAGCTATGTCTTCGACTCCACGGACCATGCGGCGGATCTTTTCGCGCTCAAGGAGTTTGGAAACATCTACACACGCCTGATGAACCCGACCACAGACGTATGGGAGAAACGCCTCGCCGCGCTTGATCGCGGCGTAGGCGCACTGGGGACTGCCAGCGGAATGTCAGCGATATTCCTGGCTGTACACAACATAGCATCCGCCGGCGACCACATCATCAGTTCAACATCGCTCTACGGCGGAACCGAAACACTTTTCCGCTATACTCTTCCGCAGATGGGAATAGAGGTAACTTTTCTGGAGAATATCGACCCCGAAAATGTCCGGGCGGCGATAAAAGACAACACCAAACTTGTCTATGCCGAAACCATAGGCAACCCCGGAGGCGACGTCCCCGAACTTGCCGGGATCGCGGACGCGGCCCATGAAAACGGCATCCCGCTGATCGTGGACAACACCTTCGCGCCGATTATCTGCAAGCCTATAGAGCACGGGGTCGATATAGTGGTCTACTCATGTACAAAATGGATTGGCGGACACGGCACGTCCATAGGCGGGGCAATTATCGACAGCGGCAGATTCGACTGGTCGACCGGGCGTTTCCCCGCATTTACCGAACCAGATCCAAGCTATCACGGCGTGGTGTATCACGACGCTTTCGGAGATGTTCCCGGCATGGGCAATATCGCCTATATAATCAAAGCCAGGGTCCAGGGAATGAGAAACCTGGGGATGTGCCCCAGCCCCTTCAACTCATTCCTTTTCCTCCAGGGAATAGAAACTCTTCCGCTGAGAATTAAAAAGCACTGCGAAAATGCCCTGGAACTGGCAAAGTTCCTTAAAAAACACCCGCTGGTAGAATGGGTCAACTATACCGGACTCGAAAACCATCCCTCACACGGAACTGCGGAAAAATACCTTGAAGGAGGTTTCGGATCCGTATTCGGATTCGGCGTCAGGGGCGGACTCAAAGCCGCCAGGAAATTTATTGAGTCCGTAGAACTCGCCAGCCACCTGGCCAATGTGGGCGACGCCAAGACCCTGGTACTTCACCCGGCTTCCACAAGCCATCAGCAAATGAGTGAGGATGCGAAACTCGCGGCGGGAGTGACCCCGGAATTTATCCGGGTCGCGGTCGGGATCGAAGATATAGAGGACATAATCGCGGACTTCGACCAAGCGCTGAAAAAGTAGTCCCGGGATTATCCTTCCGGCCCCAGCGGGGCGAGACCGACGGTAACATAGTTGTTTCGCGCGGGGTCGTCCTGCTGCAGGGCAAAGCGCCACATCTTTCTGCACAAATCTTTCTTGACATCCTCGTACGCCTTGTCGGCGGCGAGGTTGTGCATTTCGTCCGGGTCATTCCGCAGGTCGTAGAGTTCATCGTAGTCAAATCCGTTGTAAACGTATTTGAAGTCACTGTTCATCACCGAACGCTGGGTATAGTAAAGCTCCACTCCGTTGAGCTGTGTATATATTTCGCCGCGCCAGTCTTCCGGCGGCGCTTCGTCCCCGATAAAAGGTACAAGGCTTCGCCCGGTGAAATCTATATCTGTTTCGATACCGGCAATCTCGAGTATTGTCGGAGCGATGTCGGCGAGCGAAACCAATTCGTCTATCCTGCGTCCCGGATTTGAGATTCCCGCGGGCCAGCGCATGAGCAGCGGGACGTTATATGCTCCGCGGAAACAGGGCACCCCCTTGGCGAACAGCCCGTGCTCTCCGCAGTAATCGCCGTGGTCGGAACAGAAAATAACCAGAGTGTCATCGGCCTGCCCGCTTTTATCCAGGGCTTTCAGCACTTTTCCGAACATGTCGTCAATATAACTGCAATCCGCCATGAAATGCCTTATCGCCTCCCTTGC
>CAZGYO010000061.1:5758-10019 GCA_964530455.1 uncultured Victivallales bacterium | reverse complement strand
GAGTTACGTGCAGATTCTGAAAGTTTTGAAATATGCAAAACCTTTTCGAATATGCACTAATTAAGGTAAGAAATGGCGACTGAAATACAATACTATTCGGTAAAGGAACTTTCCGAAAAACTTGGAGTTCCCCGGACCACGGTGAACGACTGGCTTTCGCGATACGGCAGTTTCATAGACTATACATTGCGCGGCAAGCGCAAGGTCTACACGGGGAACGTTCTCGATGTGCTGGGCACTATCTCGGAACTCCGCGAAAAGGAACTGTCCTCTTACGACGTAGAAAAGGAACTTGCAAAAAAATACCCGGTGCATCCCGAGTTTGCCGCCGGCGAAACCGCGGCGGAAGCATTTCAAGGAAAACAGAGCGGAGAAGAGGAAGAATTGTCGACCGCACTGGTGCCGGGGAAACAGGCCGGAGAAATTGCGGAAATGCTGAATTCCGCCCTTACCGAAATACGCTTTAAAATGGAGTATTTCGAAGAACAGCAGAGGAAACACGCTTCAAGATCCGCCGCCTGGTACATAATCGCGGTCTCGGCGCTTGGAATCCTTATACTCGCCGGACTTTTTGCGGTGCTGAAGCTTGACTATTTGCGTTCCGTGAACGAACGGCTTGCAGCAGAAAAGGTTCATGCGGAAACTGTACTGGAGAACAAGACCTCGCTTCTGGACGCGAGCAGGACAAGGTCACTCGTGCTCAAAAACCAAGTGGACTATCTGAGCGCCGGTCTGCAACGGCAGAAAAAGGAGTTCGCCCGGAGTATCGAGTCTATGAAGAAAAGCGCTGAACTGAGGGAAAAAGCCGGGATCCTCAAACTCCGGGACGACTTCGCCGCGGAAAGACTCGAATGGCTGAAAAGGCTTGACGACGCCAGGAACGACCGTGAGAAAATGATGCGGATCATAGGCGCGCTTCAGGAGCAGATGTATTCTGAAAACATCCGTCCCGGCGAAGACCCGGTTGGCCTGGAATCCGGGTCGGGCAATAAAACTCCTGAAATCGAAGAGGATAAGCAGCCCGGGCCCGAATAAGCCCGGGAGTTTTCGACTATTCCAGGCTGGCAATCTGTCGGGCTTTAGCCCTGCTATTTTATGAAAAATTATCACAGGAGGAAAGATGTCCGGATCAGAATACATACACAGACGTGTCCTGGCCTCGGGTATTCCGCTGGGCGGAATCGGCGCCGGCAGCGTAGAGATAAGACCCGACGGCAGTTTGCATGATTGGGAGATATTCAACAACGGTCTGTGGAGCGGCGACGGCACGCCTCATCCAGACACTTGCAGCGAGGACGCGTTTTTCGCGTTGAGGGTCAAGACCCCGGGCTCGCATCCGAAACTGCGTTTTCTTTTCGACGACGACAAAAAGGCGCGTGCCGCGGCCAGCGCCCACGAATATACGCCGGTTTACAATTTTCCATTTCTACGTTACATACCGGAAATAAAATATAGAGGGCGTCACCCTTTCGCCGAACTCGAATACAAGGACGATTCCATCCCGCTGGATATTCGGCTTAAAGCCTTTTCTCCTTTCATTCCGCACAATGCCCGGGATTCCGCGCTGCCGCTCGCGTACTTCGTTTTCTCAGTGAAAAATACCGGGATCGAGGAATGCGATGCTTCGCTGATGTTTTCGCTGCGCAACCTTGCAGGCTTCGACGCAGACAGGCACCTGCTGAAACATTCACTGCACAAAACCGTCTCGTCCACATCAATCCTGATGGAAGCCGACAAGATGGATACGGCCAGCCAGACCTGGGGGAGCATGGCCGCATCCGTGATTGATCCCGGGGCCGGACACCTTATCGCATGGTCCGACGACCGGGGGCTCATCGGATTCGAAAACGCGGACGCGCCCGCGTTCGGCCAGCTGGTATACAGTATGCGCGACAGCGGGTCGCTGCCTTCGGAAAAAACCGCATGGCAGCGCGAGATCGTCCGCAAAGAAAGCAAAGCGGCATGTTCCGCCTGGGTCCCCCCGAAAATGTCCATGCGCCCATGGAGATCCGCGCTGTGCACGAAGAAAACACTTCAGCCGGGCGAAGAGAGCAAAACAGTCTTTGTGATGAGCTGGTTTTTCCCGAACCACTACCATTACTATAAATGTCCCGAATACCGGCTGGGACATATGTACGAAAACTGCTTCGCAAACGCCATGGAAGTGTCCGGATACGGCATAGAAAACTTTGAAAGGCTGCACACTGAAAGCGTTGATTTCCGCGACAACCTGTACCGGGGACTGCCCGGATGGCTCGCAGACTCCTTCAATGCCCAGCTTACGACGTTTCCGCAGTCGTTCTGGTGGACCCGGAACGGTGAATTCTCCGCCTGGGAAGGGTCCGCGTGCTGCCAGGCGCTGCCCGCCGCGCAGACAATGTGGTCCTCGTTTCAGCCGCTTCTTTTTTTCCCGGAAATCTTTCTGGCTATGAAGAAGAAAATGGGTGATCAGAGCATGCGGCTGCCTGCTGAACCCGATACCGAAAGCTATATGGACGCCGAAATACGGCGAAAAACCGAAACGTCCATGGAAAAACGTGAGACCTTCGGCGGGTGGCTCGCACAGCGCTGGAGCAAGGACGGTTATACCGAGGAGGATTTTGCAAATGCCCGCAGCCGGAAACACAGGAACCAAACGCTCCGGAGTTCCTGGGAAGGGGCTACGTCTCTGTTAAGGGACTATCTATGGACGGGCGACCGGGAACTCCTGGAATTCTGGCCGGAGATCCGAAAAAAATTACTCGATTCCATGCAGTATGACAAAAACGGAGACGGCCTCCCTGACGGCGCGATATGTTTTATGACTTACGATCACTGGTTTCTGCCGGCTCTCAACTCATATCAGTGCTCCCTGTGGCTGGCCGAACTCAGAGCCGCGATACGCCTTGCGGAAATAGCAGGCGACACTCAAGCGGCGGAGAAATTTTCTTCCGTACTCGAGCCAGGACGCCAAAACTTCGAAAAAATCTTCTGGAACGGTGAATACTACAACCTCTGCCGCGATGAAAAACGCAGCCTGGACGACCGCGGATGTATGGCGGACCAGGTAAGCGGCCATCTCTACCTGCGCATATGCGGGCTCGATCCAGTGCATGACGGGGAACGAACACGGAAAGCTCTGCGATCGGTCTTGAAATATAACCTGAAACCAGAAGAGGGGTTGCTCAACGGTTCGGATCCCGAAGGACGAGACGACTGGATGTATTTCGCGCGTTACTCGAAACGCGGGGAGGACGAAAAACTGGGAGGCCAGTGGGTTACCCCCTGGTCCGGCACGGAATACTTCGTGAGTGCCGTGATGATATCCGAAGGCCTTACCGAAGAAGGACTGAAGGTTATGAAAGCCGTTTACGACAGACAGACCGAACTCGGCCTCCTGTACAACCATATCGAGTGCGGCGAACATTATTTCAGACCCATGGTCGTATGGGCCAACCTTCACGCCCTGCAGGGACTTGCGGTTAATATACCCGAAGGCGAACTCAAATTCGCCCCGCGCCTCGATCCGGACGACCACGATACCCTTCTGCTTCTCCCCCGCGTATGGGGAAGGATCACGCAGAAACGGGACGATAAGTCACAAGTCAATACAATTTCCGTCAAAAAGGGAGAACTAACACTCAATAAGATAATGCTGGAAACGGACGGCGGAAAAGAAGTTTCTCAATGCAGCGTCGAACTTGACAGCGGAAAACTGCGATGCACCACCGCCGCTGAAGGAAAGCAGCTTACAGTAACCCTAAAAGAAGATGCGAAACTCGCACAGGGAAAAACCCTGCGCTTGCGAATCTGAATCGTAGACAAAGAAAAAACGGTTGCCTCGCTGCTACAGCACACTGGATTTGTGAAATATACGGGCTACAGGCTTCTGAGGTATGCGATAAGGTTGTCGAGTTCCTCTGGTTTCAGGTTGCTGGTCTGTCCGTGTTCATCGTTTTTATTGAATTTGGTAAAGATTTCTTTAAGAGTGACTGCCTGTCCGAGGTAAAGATATGGCGCAGTACGCCATATTTCGACGCATGTCGGGGTATCGAACTCTGTTCCGGCTTCACGTCCGGTTCCCGTGCCTACATCGTATTTGTTCATATCGGTTTTGAGTTCGCCGGGATGGCACGATACACAGCCGGCTTTGCCTTCGAAAATGATTTTTCCTTTTTCAGCGGCCGAACTCATTTTCCCGTCCACGAGAAACGGACTCGGCGCCGGGGCAAGTGATTTAAGGTATTCGTCTATAACTACGGCATCCTTTTCAGGGCGAATG
>CAZGYO010000061.1:0-5748 GCA_964530455.1 uncultured Victivallales bacterium | reverse complement strand
CTGGATAAAGCGGATTCCCGCGCGGACGGCAACCTCGGCCTTTGCCCTGACACCGGTCATCATGACGGGAGGCGTCTTGTGCGAAAGCAGCATGCTCTTGGTCTGTTTGGGGTTGCCTATTCCGTCGTTGAGGAGATCCCAGTTGAGGCCGTCGGTTCTGGCGTCGGGGTGGCAACTGGCGCAACTCTGCCACTGCTGGAAACAGAGCGCGGCATCGTTGAAGAACATTCTGCCTCTGCGTATATCCGACATGGGCGTTTTTTCTCCGAGTGAGACGGATACCGGGTTCATCGACGCATCTTCGGCGATATCGATCATGCAGAGATCGTCGCTGAAATACATCGGGACGTAGACTTTTGTGCCGACAATTGTAATTGACCGGGCCCCGTTGCCCACGAGCGTTATTCTGCGCCGCACCTTGTTAAGAAAAGCAAGGTCATTGGGGACGTCCGCCGGTGAACTGCTTACTTCTGTGACCTTTTTGCCGGATTCCACCTGGTCGAGAAGCTTCTCCATTTCCTCGCGGTCTATTACGCTGATCTCATGTGTGCCGGCATGTGTCACAACGATCTTTTTGCCGTCGCCGGTACAGGACAGGGCCCATGGATTGGCCGCGCCGCGGTCTATATTGTCAAGGAGTACGGTGTTCACGAGTTCCTTATCGGAGATGTCGATAATACTCATTGCGTTGGTGTTCATCCAGCCGCGTTCCAACTGCGTGGTGGGGAGCTGGTATCTTGCGAGTATATGCGTGGCATATGCGTTTTTTCCATCAGGAGAGACGCAGATGCCCCTGAGCCCGGTGGCCCCGTTGGGGAGGGGGATGTTTTTCGTCACTTTCATGTCGTCGGTATTGATTATCGAGACGACGGCCGCGGTGTATTCACCGTCCGCCGAGCCTGCCGGCAGGTGGCTTGCCACGACAAGATAATCATCATCGTCGGCCAGAGCGGCGGCAATAGGTTCGCGTGAGACGGGGATTTCGCCTTTCAGCGAAAAATCTTCTGCCCCGAGCACGAGGATCAAGTCGCGGAACCTGTCGCAGATATAAAGCGTTTTGCCGTCCTTGCTGAGCACTGGAGAGACGGGGCTGTGGCCTATATTCCGGCTGTCGAGGATTTTCCCCGCCGCTGGATCGACAAGAGCGACCGTTCCGGTTCCCAGCCCGCCTGTGACGTAGAGTTTTCCGCCCGGAGCGAGCGCTATGCCGGAAGGGCTGAAACCCAGTTCTACCTCGCCGGTTTTCTTGGCGGAAGTGATATCGACTACGAATATTTTTGAAGCGTTTTCCGCCGCGACGAACAATGATTTGCCATCGTTAGTGACAGCAGAAGGGGCGAAACCTTCAGCCACGGTCATGGAAGCGGTTACAGTTAAAAAAGTGAGAACTAAAGCAAATTTCCTGATCATCTCAGCACTCCTTTCAGGATTGTTTTTCAATATACAACTGAGCCAGTTTCAAAACTCCGCGTGAAGCGCGTTGGTAGCGCAGTAGCAGTCGGGGCAGGCCAGGCAGGTATGCCCGCTCCCGCATCGGCCTACCTGAGCGACTACGCTCGCAGTCAGGCGTGGCCTCGCATCCAAAATGGCAGGCGGCCACGGAGAGTTTTGAAATTGGCTCAACTTACGTACTATAGCCTGCCGCACACGGCAAACCAAATAATTTCCGATATTAGGCGCCGATTACATCACTTCGCCGACCTTTTTATAGAACTCCATGCGGCGTTTAGCATCTTCTTCAGCCCGTTTGAACAGAGCTTCCGCTTCATCAGGAGCTGTCTTAAGCAAGGTGGTGTAGCGGCGTTCGTGCCTGATGAAGTCCTGGTAGTCCAGTGTCGGCTCCTTGCTTTCCCATATGAACGGTTTTTCCAGCTGGGGATTGTACCTGTACAGGGGCCAGTAACCGGATTCTACAGCTCTCTTTTCCTCGGTCTGCGACTTGCCCATATCTATTCCATGGGCTATACACGGAGAATAAGCCATTATTATCGAGGGGCCCTCGTATGCCTCGGCTTCCTGGAAGGCCTTCAGGGTCTGAACCCTGTTCGCGCCCATGGACACGGAAGCCACGTACACGTAGCCGTAGCTCATGCACATGAACCCGAGGTTTTTCTTTGTGAGACGCATGCCGGCGTTCGCGAATTTCGCGACAGCGGCAATAGGCGTTGCCTTTGATGCCTGACCGCCGGTATTTGAATAGACCTCGGTATCGAGCACGAGGATGTTCACATCGCGGCCGGCAGCGACCACGTGATCGAGACCGCCGTAACCGATGTCGTATGCCCATCCGTCTCCGCCGATTATCCACACGCTCTTGTCGACGAAGTAGTCCTGGAGTTCCTGTATCTTATCCAGGACGGTTCTGTTTTTATCGGAGGGAGCATTTTTTATTGCTTCCGGCAGAAGCGTTCTGACGGCGTCCTGCGCATCAAGGGCGTCCCTGCCTTTTTCGTTCCAGAGTTTCAGGCATTTTTCCAGCGCTTGCTTCAGTTTGTCGGGAGCCCCGTTCACGTCCGCAAGGATTTTTTCTACATTGTATTTGAGCAGTTCGCGGTTCTTGTCCACCGCAAGGCGCATTCCGAATCCATATTCGGCATTGTCCTCAAAGAGCGAGTTGGCCCATGCGGGGCCTCTGCCGTCCTTGTTCTTGCAGTAGGGAATCGTCGGAAAGGTTCCGCCGTAAATAGAGGAACAACCCGTGGCGTTCGCGACTATCATGCGGTCTCCGGCGACCTGAGTGGCGAGTTTAACGTACGGGGTCTCGCCGCAGCCGGCGCATGCTCCGGAAAATTCAAAGAGCGGTTTTTTGAACTGTATTCCTTTTACGGTGGTTTCGGGTATGCCGTCGGTCACGTCGTCGGGTAGATCCTCGAAGAAAGCGACTTTTTCAGGTTCACCGTCTTCCCGGTATTCTTCGAGAGTTGTCCAGCCGAGAGCTTTTCCTTTTACTGGGCATACATCCACGCAGACTCCGCATCCCGTGCAGTCCTCGCAGTAAAGTTGCAGGCGGTATTCGAGATCCCTGTCATTCTTCGTCTTCGATTTCACTGTCACAAAACCTTCGGGCTTGTCCTTGAGAAGGGCGGGGTCGATTTGTTTGGCCCTTATCACCGCGTGCGGGCAGGACATGACGCACTGGTTGCACTGTATGCATTTTTCGTGAAGCCATTTCGGAATTCTGGGCGCAATCCCGCGCTTCTCGAGGGCGGTGGTGCCGGAAGGCACGGCGCCGTTGATCGACATCCTGGAAACCGGAATGCTGTCGCCTTCAAGGTGCATGATCTTCTGCACCACTTCCCTGGCGAATGGTATTGCATCGTCCTTGATAAGTCGGGGAGGGGAGAAGGATTCTGTGATTTCAGATGGGACGCAAACCTGTTCCAGGGCGTCGAGCGCCGCGTCGACAGCCGCCCAGTTCATCTTGACGATGTCGTCGCCTTTAACCTTGAAGGTCTTTTCGATGGCCTTTTTGATGTAGGCTATGGCATCGTCGGGGTCGATTATGTTGGCGAGCTTGAAGAAGGCGACCTGCATAACCGTGTTGATCCGGTTTCCAAGCCCGACGCTTTCGGCTATTTTCAGGGCGTCTATCGTGTAGAACTTTATCTTTTTGTCGATTATCGTCCTCTGCATGTCCTCGGTCAGCGTCTCAAACACCTCGGATGCCGGGACTTCGGAGTTCAGCAGGAACGTTCCGCCTTCCTTGATGCCTTTGAGCATGTTGTAACGGCCGATATATGCCTGGTTGTGGCATGCGACGAAGTCGGGACTGTCAATAAGGTATGTCGACTGGATTTTTTTCTTGCCGAACCGCAGGTGGGAAATGGTTATGCCATATGACTTTTTGGAGTCGTAGACGAAATATCCCTGCGCGTACATGTCGGTGTTGTCGCCGATGATTTTGATCGAGTTTTTGTTGGCGCCGACCGTGCCGTCCGAACCCAGCCCCCAGAACATGCAGGAAGTCGTGCTTTCATCGGATGTGTCAATCTTTTCGGAAATATCGATAGAGGTTCCGGTCACATCGTCTTCTATACCTACAGTGAACCCGTGTGTGCATTTTCCGTCCAGATGTTTATAAACGGCATTTACCATGCCGGGGGTGAAATCCTTGCTGGAAAGCCCGTAGCGGCCGCCGATGATTCTGGCATCGGTTCCGGCTAGAGCGGCAACTATGTCCATGAAAAGAGGTTCGCCTATCGCGCCGGGTTCCTTTGTCCTGTCCAGCACGGCTATTTTCTTTGCGGATTCAGGTATCGCGTTCAGCAGGGCCTCTATGGAGAAGGGGCGGTACAGCCTTACCTTGACGGCGCCGACTTTCTCGCCCTTGCCGACCAGGTAGTCGACTGTTTCCTCTATAGTCTCGCAGGAAGAACCCATTGCTATGATTATTTTTTCAGCGTCGGGCGCTCCGACGTAGTCGAAAAGGTGGTACTGTCGACCGACCTTGGCGGCCAGGGCGTCCATGTATTCCTGAACTATCGCCGGCGTGGCGGTGTAGTACTTGTTCACGGTCTCGCGGCCCTGAAAGTAGACATCGGGATTCTGCGCGCCGACTTTCACGAAGGGATTGTCCGGACGCATCGCGCGGTCTTTAAACTGTTTGACGTATTTCGGATCGAGAAGTTCAGCCATTATGTCGTAGCTGATTTCTTCTATTTTCTGTATTTCATGGGAGGTTCTGAACCCGTCAAAGAAACTGACGAAAGGGACCTGCGACTTCAGCGTCGCCAGATGACTTACCACGGCCAGATCCATCTCCTCCTGCACCGAAGCCGCGGCAACAAGGGCGAATCCGGTGTTTCTCGTTGACATCACGTCCGAATGATCGCAGAAGATCGAAAGAGACTGGCAGGCAAGCGAGCGAGCCGACACATGGAATACCGTCGGGAGCATCTCTCCCGCGATCTTGTGCATGTTCGGTATCATCAGAAGAAGTCCCTGTGACGCCGTGAAAGTCGTTGTCAGCGCCCCCGCGCTCAGCGAGCCGTGCACAGCGCCCGCGGCGCCGGCTTCAGACTGCATTTCAACGACATCGACGGGTTTTCCGAAGATGTTTTCTAGTCCCTGGCTGGCCCATGTATCGGCCATTTCGCCCATATCCGATGAAGGTGTTATCGGGTAGATTGCCGCTACTTCGCTGAATGCGCATGCGACATGCGAGGCTGCGGTGTTACCGGTGATTGTTGTCATTTTTGCTGACATGAGAGGATTCCTCCTGGGTTTAATTCATTTGAAGCAGGCGGTCATGCAACTTGATCCGTATTTCTGGATCGCCGCGAAACATTTTTTCACAAACAGTTATCGGCCTGATTAGCTGCATCATTTTAACCATCATGATTTTAATGCCTGTTTTTGCAATTTGACTGCTATTTAGGTTTATCGCAGTGTTCCCTTGAGGGAGACAAAACGTACACAGTGAACCACGTCGGTGTCGAGGCTGAGACACTCGAAGACTGTCCAGAGCCCGAGCAAACGGGATTTGCTGAATATGTACGACAAAACCACCTAATCTATACCCTCTGGGAAAAAAATCAATGACCCTGTCCAAGTTGTTTCGCGAAGCCGGTGCGGCGCGGATGCGAACCCCGTCATTTCATGAAATAACGGGGTTGGTCCGGGGTTGCTGGAATCCACCTATGAGCAATGCCTGGCGCACGAGCTCAAACTCAAAGGCATCGCCCGCCTTCAGCGCCCACAGCTCAAGAATGGGACAAACGTTTCGTTCTGTAATCCTTCGTGCTCTTC
>CAZGYO010000060.1:0-10074 GCA_964530455.1 uncultured Victivallales bacterium | reverse complement strand
GAACGACCTGTACCGGCGCGTGATAAACAGAAACAACAGGCTTAAGAACCTGCTGAAGCTCCGCACGCCGGAGGTTATCATCCGCAACGAGAAGCGCATGCTCCAGGAAGCCGTGGATGCCCTGCTCGACAACGGTCGGCACGGACGGGCCGTGACGGGCGCAAACAACCGTCCGCTCAAATCCCTGAGCGACATGCTCAAGGGCAAACAGGGACGTTTCCGTCAAAATCTTCTGGGCAAACGGGTCGACTATTCCGGCCGCTCGGTCATCGTGATAGGACCCGAACTGAGCTTGAGCCAGTGCGGTCTTCCCAAGAAGATGGCGCTCGTCCTCTTCGAACCGTACATAATCCGCCATCTGAAACAACGCGGACACGTTCACACCGTGAGAAGCGCGAAGAAGATGATAGAACGCGGTGACCCGGTTGTATGGGACATTCTTGAAGAGGTCATCAAGGGCCACCCGGTGATGCTGAACCGCGCGCCCACGCTGCACCGGCTCAGCATACAGGCGTTTGACCCCATACTTATCGAGGGTTCCGCGATCAGAATCCATCCTCTGGTCTGTACCGCCTATAACGCCGACTTCGACGGCGACCAGATGGCTGTCCATGTGCCATTGTCCAACGAGGCCCAGATGGAGGCCCGCATGTTGATGTTTGCGCCCAACAATATATTCACACCTGCAAACGGCAAGCCGATCGCCTCTCCGACCCAGGACATAACTCTCGGCGCATACTTTTTGACGGTTACGCCTGACAAGTCCGCCAAGGACGCGCCTTCCTTCATCAATTATTTCGACGTGATGAGGTCTTATGATGCGGGAGTGATCGGGATCCACGACAATGTCAGGATTCCAAATCCCGACAGGGGAAAGCAGACCCCCTGGGGCAATCCGGAAGAAAAATATATCATCACCACTCCCGGACGGATGATATTCAACCAGATATGGGATCCCGAACTGGGTTTTTTCAACGAAGTAGCCGACAAAAGCGCCCTGGGCAAGATTATAAGCGATGCATATTCGCATTCCGGTCGTGAACGCGCAGTCCAGTATCTCGACGAACTCAAGCATATGGGCTACGAATACGCGACAAAGGCCGGCTTCTCCATCTCTATCACCGATATGGTGATTCCGGAAAACAAGGACGACCACATTGAGGAAGCCAGGAAACAGATCCAGGATGTCGAGGCGCAGGTCAAGCGCGGTGTCATAACCGCGGGTGAACGCCACAACAAGATCATCGATATATGGACGCAGGCAAGCAACCGGGTCGCCAACGAGCTTTTCGATGTGCTGGAGAACTCGCTCTACGGCGGCGACCGCATCAACCCGGTATACGCCATGCTTGACTCGGGCGCCAGGGGCAGCCGGGACCAGATACGGCAGCTTGCCGGGATGCGCGGTCTTATGGCGAAACCTTCGGGCGACATCATTGAGCGGCCGATCATATCGAACTTCCGCGAAGGACTGTCCGTACTCGAGTATTTCATAAGTACGCACGGCGCGCGCAAAGGACTCGCCGACACCGCCCTCAAGACCGCGGATTCCGGGTATATGACAAGAAAGCTCGTCGACGTTTCCCAGGACATCATTTGTACCGAACATGACTGCAATACCGTCAAAGGGATATACGTGAGCAATATCGTCGAGGGCGACGAGGAGATAGTCACCCTCAAAGAACGTATTGTCGGACGTTTCGTCGCGCAGGATGTGCGCGATCCGCTCAACAAAGGCAAATTTCTGGTCAAGGCCAACGAGGAGGTAACCCCGGAAATAGCCGACAGCATCGCGGAACGCGGTGTCAATAGAATCATGATACGCTCGGCTCTCACCTGCGAGACGGCGCGCGGTATTTGCATCAAGTGCTACGGAAGAAACCTGGCAAATGATCAGCTCGCCGAAATCGGAGACGCGCTCGGCATAATAGCCGCGCAAAGCATCGGCGAACCCGGGACGCAGCTCACCATGAGGACTTTCCATATCGGCGGGACCGCTTCCTCGACGTTCAGGCAGCCCATAATCCGCGCGCGTAACGCCGGAATTCTGGATTTCGATTCTGTAAGGTTCGTGACCGACCAGAAGAACCAGGAAATCGTCGTGAACAAGAACGGCTGCGCCGTTATCAAAGACAAAAACGGAAGAGAAATTGACCGTTACGAACTCGAACCGGGCGCGGTCGTGCCGAAGAAAGCAGGAGCCAGTGTCAAGGTCAACGAACAGATAGCAAAATGGGATCCCTACAACGTGCCGATCATAGCAGAGGAGACCGGGAGCGTTGAATACCGAGACCTTATCGAAGGGGTCACTATGAATACGCAGAAGGCAAGAGGGACGAAGGAACTCACTGTCCTTGAACACAGGGAGGACCTGCATCCGCAGCTTGTCATCATAAACGACAAGGACGAAATACTTGCGCACTACAGCCTGCCCGCCGGCGCGCACATAATGGTCGCGGAAAATACCGCCGTTAAAGCCGGGGAAACCGTGGCCCGCGTGCCGCGTCAGACCGCGAAAAACAAGGATATCACCGGCGGTCTTCCACGTGTGGCGGAACTTTTCGAGGCGAGAACCCCGAAAGAGGCCGCGGAAATCGCAAGAATAGAGGGAATCGTAGAGATTCCGAGAAAAATGGTACGCGGCGGTAAGCGTACGGTTATCATTCGGGACCCCGAAAACGACCAGGTCGAAGAGCATTCGATACCCTCAACCAAGCATCTGACCGTACAGACAGGAGACCGCGTATCCAAGGGGCAGAAGCTCACCGAGGGCGCGATTACCCCCCATGAACTTCTCGAGGTATGCGGCCCGCAGGAACTCCAGGAGTATATCGTTAACGAGATACAGCTTGTATATCGTGCGCAGGGAGTCGAGATAAACGACAAGCACGTGGAGATAATCGTCAGCCGCATGCTGCAGAAGGTCAGGATCAGCGATTCCGGAACAACCAGGTTCCTGCCCGGTGAACAGATCGACAAGAACGACTTCCTCGAGGAGAACCAGAAGGTCGCCGCCGCCGGCGGACAGCCCGCGGAGGCCGAACCTGTGTTGCTCGGTATAACCAAGGCCTCGCTGGAAACCGAGAGCTTTATATCCGCGGCATCCTTCCAGGATACCACGCGTATACTGACCGACGCGGCAACACTCGGCAAGGTTGATAAACTGCGCGGATTCAAGGAGAATGTAATAACCGGGCACCTTATTTCAGCCGGCACCGGCACCGAAGAGATGCAGGGAATTAACCTGAAACATCTTGGTACCCCGATAGAAAGGGAACAGCTTGACATACTCGAGCCCGACACGGGAAGGGAAACCGAAGAGACGGAACGCAAACGTTCGGCCGCCGTGGACGCAGCCAGGGAAATGCTTTCTCTCGACGAGTAGCCGAAAAGTCTGAAAAAATATTTGTAAAGCTTGAAAACCAGTATACTGTATCAGCCAATTTTTCCGGATTGAACTCAAAATCAGTGAAATAAGATAAATTGTCAGGAATAATTATGCCGACGACAAACCAGCTTGTCCGAAAAGGACGTAGCAGAAGAAGCAAGAAATCAAAGTCAAGAGCGCTAGGTAACTCGCCCCAGAAAAGGGGAGTGTGCCTGCAGGTCACGACGCGCACCCCGAAAAAACCGAATTCGGCTCTCAGGAAGATAGCACGCGTAAGGTTGACCAACGGGCAGGAGATTACAGCGTACATAGGCGGGGAGGGGCACAACCTCCAGGAGCACTCCGTGGTGCTGGTTAAAGGCGGACGTGTACGCGACCTGCCGGGAGTCAGGTATCATGTCGTGCGCGGCGCCCTTGACAGCCTTGGCGTCGAAGAACGCAGGCAGGGCCGTTCAAAGTATGGCGCGAAAAAAGGAAAGTGATTGGTTCGCAGTCTTCTTTCCGCCGTGAACTATGCTAAAACTTGTTTCTGCTGTCGGCATCAGAGATGCCGGCAGTTTTTGTTAAGACAGAAAGTTTCAAGAAAAAAACTGGAAAAGAGAATAATGAGAAGACGAAGCGCTCAGAAAAAACAGCTTGTACCGGATGTGAAGTACAATAGTGAGCTTGTCGCACGCTTGATCAACACGATCATGAAAAGAGGCAAAAAGGCCACTGCGCAGAACATCGTGTACGGTGCGTTCGACCTTATCAAGGAACGCAAAAAGGATATGGAACCGCTCGAGGCCTTTCTGCAGGCTCTTGATAACGTGAAGCCGCGGCTGGAAGTAAAGAGCCGGCGCGTAGGCGGAGCCACGTATCAGGTTCCGATAGAAGTAAAGTCGGACAGGCAGGTCGCTCTCGCGATGCGCTGGATCACGGGTTTTGCCCAGGCGAGGAAAGGTCAGTCCATGAAGGATTCCCTGGCGGCGGAACTGCTGGACGCGCTGAATAACAACGGCGCCGCAATTAAGAAGAAGGAAGATACGCACAAGATGGCGCAGGCGAATAAGGCCTTCGCACATTACCGCTGGTGAAGCGCGGAAAAGATAAAATAAATGACACAGGAAAAGAAAAAAGAGTTTGTAGAAGCGGAAGGACGAGTCGTCCCTCTGTCCAAAGTGCGCAATATAGGCATAATGGCCCATATCGACGCGGGCAAGACCACCGTCTCGGAGAGGATGCTGTACTATACCGGTGTGAACTACAAGATGGGCGAAGTCCACGAGGGCACCGCCACGATGGACTACATGGTACAGGAACAGGAACGGGGAATAACGATAAGCTCCGCGGCGACCACCTGTTTCTGGCATGAGCACAGGATCAACCTGATAGATACTCCGGGACACGTGGACTTCACGGCTGAGGTCGAACGCTGTCTCCGCGTTCTGGACGGGGCGGTCGCGGTTTTCTGCGCCGTCGGCGGCGTGCAGCCGCAGTCCGAAACAGTGTGGCGCCAGGCGTGCAACTACAACATCCCCACCGTGGCATTTATAAACAAGATGGACCGCATGGGGGCGGACTTCTCCTCCGTAGTCGATGAAATACGCGACAAACTGGGCGCCTCCCCCCTTGTCGTGCAGCTGCCTATCGGGGCGGAACACAATTTCAGAGGGGTTGTCGATCTGATAGAGGGACGCGCCATATATTTCGACAGGGACGAGGACGGCTCAGTTGTGCATGAGGAGGAGATACCCGAGTTCATGCGCGAAGTATCCGCCGCCGCCTTCGAGAAACTTATCGAAGAACTCGCCGAATATGACGACGGGATCATGGAGATGTTCCTGGAGAATGTCCGCCCGGACCCCGACACCATCCGAAAGGCCCTCAGAAAGGCCACCGTCAAATCCAGCGGTGTTCCCGTCCTATGCGGGTCGGCTCTTAAAAACAAGGGGATCCAGCCTGTGATGCGGGCTGTACTCGATTATCTGCCTTCCCCGCTGGATATATGGGATATAGAAGGGACCGACCCCGGTTCGGAAGAGAAAATACGAAGACACGTAGGGGACTGCCAGCCCTTTTCCGCCCTGGCTTTCAAGATCATCAGCGACCCATATGTGGGGAAACTCACCTTCTTCCGCGTCTATTCCGGGGTCGCTAAAAAGGGGGCTCCTTTCTATAACCCGCGAACGGGCAAAAAGGAAAAATTCGGCCGGATTCTCCAGGTTCACGCTGACAGTTACGAGGAGCGCGACGAAATTTACAGCGGGGACATCGCCGCCGGGGTCGGACTTAAGACCGTCACCACCGGTGATACCATCTGCACCGAGCGCCAGCCCATCGTACTTGAGTCGGTCAAGTTTCCGGAACCCGTTATATCCATGGCCGTTGAACCGAAGACGAACGCACAGAGAGACAAACTGCATATAGCCCTCAACAACCTGAGGGAGGAGGATCCCACATTCAAAGTCGCTTCGGACCCGGAAACCGGGCAGACTATAATTTCCGGGATGGGTGAACTGCATCTTGATATCGTGAAAGACCGCCTGAAACGTGAGTTCAGCGTTGATGCCAACATGGGAATACCCAAAGTCGCCTACCGCGAGACCATCAGAAAACAGGCGGATTCCGACATTAAATTCGTCAAGCAGACCGGGGGCAGGGGACAGTACGGTCACGTCATTCTCAATATCGAACCTCGGGGAAGAGGATCCGGGTTCACAATGGAGAACTGCGTAGTGGGAGGCAATATACCCAAGGAATACCATAAGGCAGTTGAAAAAGGCCTTATAGAAGCCGCGCAGACCGGCGTGAAGGCCGGGTTTCCCGTGATAGACATGCACGTCAAAATAATCGACGGTTCTTACCATCCGGTTGATTCGTCTGAAATCGCATTTAAAATTGCCGCGTCCATGGCTTTCAAGGAAGCGGCGCGGAAAGCGGGCATCTCCCTGCTGGAGCCGGTTATGAAACTCCGGGTGGACACTCCCGAAGAATATCTCGGAGATATCATAGGCGATATATCCGGACGTCGCGGCCATGTCGTGGAGATAAGCCCTAAAAACGGGATCGCACACATCGTCGCGCATACGCCGCTCTCGGAGCTTTTCGGATATGCCACGGTTGTAAGATCCATATCCAGCGGCAGGGCCTCGCATTCAATAGAAATTTCCCATTTTGATAAAGTCCCATCCAGTATCGAAGAAAAAATAGCGGAGAATATCTGATGGCTAAAAACACAGCTGCAAAAAGTGAAAAACAGAAAATACGCATAAAACTCCAGGCATTTGACCACAGAGTGCTGGACAAGTCCATTATGGAGATAGTAACCAGCGTGAAAAGGACCGGCGCGATGATCGCGGGGCCGATTCCCATTCCTACGCGTATCGAAAGATTTACGGTAAACCGTTCACCGCACGTGAACAAAAAGTCAATGGAGCAATTCGAGATCAGGACCCATAAACGCCTGATGGATATCGTCAATCCCACAGCCAAGACGG
The DNA here is from genome assembly GCA_964530455.1 of uncultured Victivallales bacterium. Taxonomy (GTDB): domain Bacteria; phylum Verrucomicrobiota; class Lentisphaeria; order Victivallales; family CAZGYO01; genus CAZGYO01. The sequence continues at coordinate 3,207 of CAZGYO010000060.1, read as the reverse complement.
TCGACGAGCTTAAAAAGCTCAACCTTCCGGCGGGGGTCGACATAAGCATCAAGATAGGGACCTGAGGGCACCAATACCCCCTTCGGCGGGCAAGTGCCTTTAAAAGGAGAACTTATGAAAGGTATAATTGCGAAAAAGATCGGCATGACGCGCATATACGACGAGCAGGACCGCATGGTTCCCGTGACTGTCGTTGAAGCAGGTCCGTGTACCGTCATACAGGTCAAAGACAGGGACAGGCACGGCTACAATTCCGTGCAGCTGGGATTCGGTTCCCGGAAAAGTAAAAATGTAAGCAAGGCCGTGCGCGGGCACTGCGCCCCGGCCGGGCTCGGGGACAATCCGCCCGTCGCGATCCGGGAATTCAGGGCCGTCGGCGAACACGGACTTTCCGTCGGCGACATGGTAAAGGCGGAGTCTTTCGAGGAAAACGACTTCGTCGATGTTGTGGGCCGCACCAAGGGCCGTGGCTTTCAGGGCTGCGTTAAGAGATACAATTTCGCGGGCGGCCGCTTCAGCCACGGCGGAGGATGGAAACGCAAACCCGGTTCCGTGGGACAGTGCGAGTTTCCCGGTCGCGTGGACAAGGGCAAGAAGATGCCCGGCCAGATGGGTAATGTCAGGCGTACCGTGCAGAACCTCAAGGTCCTGAAAGTTGTTCCCGAAGACAATATCCTTATGCTTAAAGGCGCTGTTCCCGGCCCGAACGGCGGATTCCTTCTGATTAAAAGCGCCGTTAAAAAGTCAAGTTGAGGTTGAGCAATGTCTGAAAAAATTGATATAATCGATATTAAAGGCGAGAAAAAAGGCGAATATACCGTCAAAAACGCCTCTCTGGAGTTTGAAAAGGGTGAGCAGGCTGTTCACGACACGGTTGTGGCAATCCTGGCCGGCGAACGCGCCGGCACGGCTTCGACAAAACGCCGTTCCGAGGTTCGTGGCGGTGGAGCCAAACCACACAGACAGAAAGGCCTCGGCCGCGCGCGAGCCGGATCGATACGCAGTCCGCTGTGGATCGGCGGCGGCGTCACATTCGGCCCGAAACCCCGTAGCTATGCCCGGAAGGTCAACAAAAAAGTCCGCGATCTGGCGCTGAAAAGAGCCTTTTCCGAAAGGGTCAGGGAAGGGGCGGTATGCGTACTGGACAAGCTTGAACTTGCCGATCACAGGACAAAGAATGTAGCGGGCCTGCTCAAGGCCGCCGGAGCCGCGGATATTCCCGTACTCCTTCTTGTGGCGGAGATCGACGAGAATCTGTGCAGGGCAACCGCGAACATCCCAAACCTTACGCTTGTAAAGGCCGGATGCGCAAATGTCTACCAACTGCTGCGTTTCGATAAGCTGCTTTTCACGGAAAAGGCGATCGATGCTTTAGTCAAACGTTTTGATTGAGGAGAACGAGTACAATGAACAACGCATACGAAGTTATACAGACCATTCTCGTCACTGAGCGCAGCATGGATCTTAAAGAGGAAAACAAATACGCTTTCAGGGTACATCAGGGCGCGAATAAGATCGATGTCAAAAAGGCCGTCGAGCATATATACGATGTCAAGGTGTCTTCCGTCAACGTGCTGAACCGCAAGGGAAAAGCCAAGAGAGCGGGGCGCATGATGAAAAAAGGCCGTCGCGCAAACTGGAAAAAAGCTGTCGTCACATTGTCTGAAGGCAGCATCGATATTATCTGACAAGGAGAGGATTGAAAAATGCCTGTTAAAAAATATAATCCGATAAGTTCGGGACGCCGGGGCATGACTGTTTCCGACTTCGCCGCCTTGTCGACCGACAAGCCGGAGAAATCCCTGGTCAAAGGGAAGAACTCGACCGGCGGCCGAAACAACCTCGGCAAAATGACAACGCGGTTTCGCGGTGGCGGGCACAAACGCAGACTGCGCGATGTGGATTTCATGCGCGACAAGGAAGGCATGACGGCCACCGTTAAAAATATAGAGTACGACCCCAACAGAACTGCGAATATCGCGCTGGTCTGCTACGAGGACGGCGAGAAAAGGTATATTCTCGCGCCCGTCGGCCTGCAGATCGGCGACAAGGTCTCGAGCGGTTCCGGATCCGAAATAAAACCGGGAAACACTCTGCTGCTGGGCGATATTCCCCTGGGACTGGAAATACACAATATCGAGATGAATCCGGGATGCGGGGGAAAACTCGTGCGGGCCGCGGGCCAGGTCGCCATGGTACGGTCCAAAGAGGGTAAACACGCACAGGTGCTGCTTCCGAGCGGCGAGATCAGAATGATCCATAAAAACTGCAAGGCCACTATCGGGCAGGTCGGCAACCTCGAACACATGAATGTAAGACTGGGCAAGGCCGGCCGCAAGCGCTACCTGGGGAAACGTCCGCACGTCCGCGGTGTCGCCATGAACCCGGTTGACCATCCCATGGGTGGCGGCGAAGGCAGAAGCAGCGGTGGAGGCCATCCCGTGTCTCCTTGGGGAAAACTCTCCAAAGGACAGAAGACGCGCAAGAAGAACAAAGCATCAAACAAGTTTATTGTTCAACGGAGGAAGAAATAATGTCCCGATCCGTCAAAAAAGGCCCCTTTGTAGATGACCACCTTTTGAAAAAGGTCGAGAAAATGGATAAGTCCGGACTCAAGAGGCCCATTAAAACGTGGTCGCGCCGTTCAATGATTATTCCGGAATTCGTGGGACATACTTTCAATGTCCATAACGGAAGATCTTTTATCAGCGTCTTCGTCACTGAGAATATGGTCGGTCACCGGCTGGGCGAATTCGCCGCGACAAGAACGTTCAGGCTGCACGGCGTTATCAGCGGGAAATAGGCAGCGCTGACCTCAAACGCGCGGTCGGCCAACACTTCGACTCCGTTCCCCGAAGCCACGGTGAGTTTTGAAACTGGCTCACGGGCCTGCAGCCCTTGATATTTTTTTGGGGGCACATATACCCGGCGATGCCCCGGGCTATGGGATTACAGGCTTTCAGCCCTGAAAATAAGCAAAAAGATAGATAATCCAAATCCAAATCCAAATCGAAACCGGGATCGCTATCGGGATCGAATAAAACGAATCGATTTCGATAGCGATAGCGAAGAAATAGAAAAACAAAAGCCAACAAATCGCTTCTGGTAACCTCGCCGGCACCAGAGCTTAGCGTTCGAAAACACAAAAAATGACTCTCGCAAAGGCGCAAAGAACGCAGAGAATGGACGATGCCAGGCAGGCAACTT
>CAZGYO010000059.1:9534-10183 GCA_964530455.1 uncultured Victivallales bacterium | reverse complement strand
AACTTGATCTTTACGAGTTTTTCAAGCCTTTATGTATTAATAAAAACTCATTGTACCCAATGAGTTACGTGCAGATTCTGAAAGTTTTGGAATATCCAAAACCTTTTCGAATATGCACTAACTAATGAAACGTCATCCTGTGGGATGGCAATGTAAATTTCTCATAAAATGCGCGTGTAAAAGGCTTCATCAGGAAGCCGGTCTCATTTCACCCGGCGTTTTTCCGAACTGTTTTTTGAAGGCATGGGAAAAATGCACATGGTTGGGGTAGCCGACCATCGCGCTTAGTTCCTTGATGGGGTAATTGGTCAAAGTCAGCAGCTGTATCGCCCGTTCGAGCCTGTGGTTGCGGATGTACCTGCCGGGAGTCGTCCCTGTATGTCTGCGGAAAAGCCTGATGAAATAGTATTTTGAGAGTCCGACTTTGCCCGAAAGCATCTCAAGGTTCATCTCCGGGTCCGGATAGTTCTCCTCGATCAAGGCAATAGCCTCTTTCACGGGTTCGGGATATGAGCTTTTCTCCCGGCCGTGGTAGTGGAGTATCTCCATTAATATCTGATAGCACAATGCGGAATACCGGTATACGGAGGATCTGTGTTTTTCCCGGGTGCTTTTGTACAGATGCAGAAGCAGACGCGCAAATTCAGAT
>CAZGYO010000059.1:0-9524 GCA_964530455.1 uncultured Victivallales bacterium | reverse complement strand
GTGGGGATATCAAGCACGTTCCCGTGCAGGGAGTTTATTTGCTCAACAAGCTGGAAAGCCAGTTTGCCGCTGAACCCCATCCATATCCATTCCCAGTTCTCCCCGCGGTTGAGATAGTACTCGGTCTCCGAAGGGACTACTATGAGGAAGCAGCGCCCGGGCCCCATGCTCTGTGTGCCGTGTCCGTCGCGGAAGCGCCCCGCGCCGGACACCGAGTACTGGAGAAGGCAGTACGGGTTGTCCCGTGAGCGGAAGCGGTTGTTCCAGTATATTTTTCGCTGCCCGTAGCTTCTGTTGCAGCCCACCGCGTCCAGCACGAGATCCTGAGCAGGAACTTCGGATGCCAGCGGGATGCAGTTGTGGCCCGTGCTTGCTTTTTTTATTTCGGATAGCAACATATCGATATAATAGGCAATATTTAAATAAAATATCAAGTTGCAAATAGAATATTATTGAAATAAATTAAAACAATAAAACGATATAAAAGGGAGAATAAGCATGGGCTTCAAAGTAGGCATAGTCGGGCTCGGGGGATTTGGACGTCATTTTGTTCCGCTGTTCAAGATACACCCTTTCTGTGACGAGGTGCTTCTCTGCGAGATTCGCAAGGACGTGCTTTCGGAGACAGCCGGGGAACACCGGGTAGAAAGGAACTACACTTCATTCGACGAGCTTCTCAAGAGCGACGCGGACGCGGTGGCAATATTCACGCAGCGCTGGACTCACGCCGAGCTGGCGATAAGGGCGTTGAAAGCGGGCAAGCATGTCTATTCAGCGGTACCCGCGGGCGTGCATCCTGAGGAACTGGACGAACTGGTAAAGACCGTAGAGGAAACGGGACTCACTTACGCGCTTGGCGAGACAAGTTTCTATCGCCCGCAGGCGACCTGGTGCCGTCAGCGTTTTGCCGAGGGAAAGTTCGGGCGTTTCGTATACGCCGAAGGGCAGTACTACCACAATATGGCGAGCTGGTTCTACCTTCCGTTCTACGATGCGAACGGCCCTGAATGGCGGCGTTACGCGAGCGTTCCGCCCATGTGGTATATTTCGCACAGTGCAAGCCATGTGCTGAGCGTGACGATGAGCCGGTTCACCAAGCTTGCGTGCCTGGGTTGGCATGACGTCGGCCACGATGACGGCATATTCGACTGCGGACTCAGCGCATTTGACAATGATTTCAGTAACCAGACGGCGCTGCTTCGCACCGCGGACGGGGGGATGGTAAGGATAAACGAGTTCAGGAGGTCCGCTGCCGGCGAAAGCCGCGGAAGCATCATCGGCACTGAAGGAGCCTACCAGGAACAGGCCAATCCCGGGCAGGGGGAGGTATCGGTGGCACAGCAGATAGAAGGCACAGAGAACGAAGGAAAAAAAAGACGGGGGCCGGCCTCGCAGGCGGTCTGGTCCGAGATACGCTGGAAGGAGCCGCCTTACGATGAGGATGGTTCCTACGACCACCGCAAAGCGGAGAGGGCCATAGATAAACACAAGGAGGACCTTACCTGGATACACGAGATGAACGGTATTGAGATAACAGAGGACAATCTCGGGTCACTTCCACGTAGCTTTATCGGGAAAAAGCATCTGGGTGTCGGACCGCTGCACCCCGTGCACAGGCTTCCGGCCGAATACGTCGGGGAACGCAACGGCCACGCCGGCAGCCACCAGTTTTTAGTTCACGACTTCATGGAGGCGATGCAGACGGGCAAGCTTCCTCCGAACCATGTATGGATCGGCGCCCGTTACAGTGCCGCCGCCGGTCTCGCGCACGAATCCAGCAAGCGTGACGGCGAGTGGATGGACGTGCCGGATTTCGGGATGCCGCCGACTGACAAGGAGTGCATCGATCCGCTGGTCAAGCTCAAAGAGTAGATTATATGAAGGCAAGAATTCTCAACCCGCACGCGAATCCTCTGCGTTTCGCCGAAAAAAAAGGCAACCCGATAATAAGGGACAGGGGGATTTGCGATCCGCATATTCATGTCTTTGACGGCAGGGCATGGCTGTACTCCGGCAAGGACCGGGACTGGCACGAGAACTGGTGGGTGATGGACGAATGGCAGATATGGTCGTCCAGCGATCTGGTTGACTGGAACTACGAGAACAGTATAAAGCCGGAAAACAGCTATACTGGAAGAAATAATCACTGCTGGGCCGGCGACTGCGCATACCGGAACGGGCATTACTACTGGTATTTCTCTAACCACTACACGGATACCGGCGTGATGCTCGCTGATTCTCCGGCCGGCGATTTCGAGGACGCGCTGGGCCGCCCGCTTCTGCCGCACGACATAACGCCCGAAGGTGTTCATCCCTACGACCCGGATATCTTCATGGAGGACGACGGCTCTTTTTATATCATCTTCGGAACGAACACCTATTATATAGCCCGGCTGAACGCGGATATGATTTCGCTGGCCGAAGAGCCCAGGCCGATAGAGATCGACAATCCCCTGGGGGTGGCGGACAAACCAGGTCTTTTCAAGCGGGAAGATCGCTACTATCTTCAGTGGGGCGGCCATTACGCCATGTCTTCCAGCCTGTACGGGCCATACGAGTACAAGGGAGTCTTCAGTGACGGTCACGCCAAGCCATTTGTGTTCAATGGCCGCTGGTACGTGGGCTATGTGCAACGCGACGCGCTTTTCTACCGCAGCACGTATATCAGCCGTCTGAAATTCCGGGACGACGGGACGGTGATACCGCACGGGCCCGACCCTTACGGCATCGGACGCTATGACGCTTCCAGGCCATGTCTTGACGCAGAAGACTATTTTACAGGCGAGGGGATCGGAACCGTTGACGGCCGTGACGGCCGTGACCGGGAGGTGATTCTGCGTGACGGCAAGGGACGGATTGTCTTTCCCAGGGTATACGGTATTGGAAAAAGAAATAAGATGTATTTGCGCTACAGTTGCCAGGGGGCTCCCGCGGAACTCACCGTTCGCGACCTGCGCGGCGGCTCGAAATCTACCATTGCACTGCCGGCAACCGGTGGCCGCTACGAGTCCGCGGATCTGGATATTGATCCAGTGCTGGACGAGACCGATTTTGAATTTGATCTGCGCAAGGATCCCTCCGGGGAACTGCGTCTGAACTGGTTCAGTTTCGACCCTGAAACCGAAGAACCCGTTGTTCCGGAGAGACAGTGGGATTTCCTTTCAAGCGCGGAGGGATGGACGACCGCTCCCGGACCCGGGCCGGTCGGTCACCGGGCAGCCGCTATATTCGGTTCCGCAACCGGTTTTTGCGTGGTGCAGCCGCCGAATTTTTCGGTGACCAAACTAGTCGGCACGCAAAACATGATGCTCAGAATGCGTCATCGCGGCAACGCGGTGTCCGCGAAATTCGCGTTCTGCATAATTGACGAGCAGGATATATTCAATCCTGAAAACCTGTGGGAGGAAAAAAACTCCGGCGGCTTCGAACTTGTATCGGACGGCGCCTTTCATGATTACATCCTGGACACAGGCGGTTTCGAGAACTGGCGCGGCAGGCTGAAACAGATGCGGCTCGAGTTTATTGCGGCGTCCCCAAAAGATGACTTCGAGTGGGAGATCGCATATATCGCGATCTGGTGAAGATGTTTATTTTTTCCGCAATTGAAACCGGCGGGATATCTGGTAGATTACCCGTTTCAGAAACCAGGAGGATTTCAGGCACGGATGGAAAAGGAAATACGCAGAATACTCGAGGAAATCGGAGAAGATCCCGACAGGCAGGGTCTTCGGGACACGCCTGTCCGCGTTTCCAGAAGCTTAAAGTTCCTGACCAGAGGATACAGCCAGGACATCGGTGAAATAATAAACGGAGCCATATTCGATGTAGACTGCAACGATATGGTTATCGTCAAGAACATCGAATTCTACAGTCTCTGCGAACACCATATGCTCCCTTTCTACGGAAAATGTCATATCGGATATATACCACAGGGGAAAGTTTTCGGAGTAAGCAAGCTTGCGCGGCTGGTGGACTGTTTTGCGCGCCGGCTTCAGCTTCAGGAAAGACTCACAAGGGAAATAGCTGAAACCATTTCGGCGGCGGTGGCTCCAGAGGGCGTCGGGGTTGTGATGGAGGCCCAGCACATGTGCATGACCATGCGCGGCGTGGAGAAACAGGGCTCGCTTATGGTGACATCCGCGATGCTGGGGTCTTTCCGCACAAGAGCGGCCACCAGGGCCGAGTTCCTCCAGCTTGCCGGAACAAAAGTCTGAACCCGTGAAACCAATCTGATTTTGAGTAGAAGCTACGGCATCCGGCTATTTCGGCGTGGCCTCGCATCCAAAATGGCAGGCGGCCACGGATCGTTTTGAAATTGGCTCAAAGGAGCTGATATAGCGCAATGATCGTTGATTATCTCCACGGCACGCTGCGGCTTTTAGGGTTTAAAATGGGTGCGGGGCATCAACGGGAAAGTAGATAGGCAACTGCTTTCTCGTAATAGGGTGTTTTCAGGGGGCCTTCCAGGAGGGGGTCATGGACTTCTCTCATCCATTCCAGTAGTTTCCCTGAAAGCCGTGCGGTGATATCCGTGTATTCGGGGTTCGATCCGATATCGTTCAGTTCGTACGGGTCGTTTTTGATATCGAAGAGTTGCACGAAGGGGCGAGTGCCTCTGGTTTTGCATCTCTGCTCATGGTTGGCGAAAGTTTGCGGATGGACATTGACGGGGTAGTCTACGATGCGGCCTTGATCGAAATAGTGTATAAGGTGATAGCAGTCGCTTATAACCGACCTCGAAAGATTGTCGCGCTTCATTTCCGGTGTATACTGGGAATACGCCTCTTTGCGCGGACCTCTTTGCTCTTTGCCGTTCAGGAAGGGCATGAAACTTTTCCCCTGTATATTTCCCGGCACATCGGCTCCGATATATTCGAGAATACTCGGAAGCACGTCCACATTGCTCATGAGCTCTTCGCAGACTTTTCCTCCTGAAAAGACCGTGCCCGGCTGAAAAACAATAAAAGGGGCTTCTATTCCGGCCTTGCGGACGGTCCATTTCGCGCCCGGATACGGAATGCCATGGTCGGCGGTCATTATCACTAGAGTATTGTCTGCTATAGCGCTTGATTCGAGAGCGTCGAGTATTTTTCCGACCTGTTGGTCGAAAAATCTTATTGTAGCCTGGAAAGCGGCAAGGTCGTCCCGAATGTCCCCGGTGTCCTGCAGCCAGGGCGGAATGAAGACGCCTTTTTCACTGTCTTTTCCGTGAGTGAAGGGGCGGTGTACTTCAGTGAATCCGATTTTAGCGAAAAACGGGCGTTGATCCGGGGCGGGTGACCGCGATTCAAGAAGTTTGACGGCCGCGCTTACGTTTTCTTCTGCGGAAGATTTTTTTGATTCGACCCTTTCGTACCCGAGTCTTTCAGCATCGGAATCGATATGGTTGAAACCTATAAGTAGAGTTTCGTATCCGAGCTCACTCAGAATTGCCGCGGTGTGACGTTCATCGTCATTGAGTCTCCACCACCAGGGCGCGTGTGTGAGTCCCATCAACCCGTTTGACTGCGGATAGCGTCCGGTATGTAGACTTCCTCTTCCTGGAGAGCAGACGGCGGATGTCGAATAAAAGTTTCTGAAAAGGACTCCTCTTGAAGCCAGCCTGTCAAGATTGTCCGTCTGAAGCGTATCCACACCGTAACATCCCAAATGTCGTCCTATGTCGTGGCATGTTATCATCAGAATATTCGGTCTGTTCATAATTTTTCTTCCCGGTTTTATGGTTTTTCTGTTTCTGAAGAATTCTCATTGCGGATCCGTTTCTGGAAAGAGCATTGACTCGGCGAATTTCATCTGGAACTCCGGGTCAGTGGATATTTCGAGATATTCTATGCTTTCAGCAAAATTTTCCATTTCGTTGAAAGCCTCTTTCGAGCAAAGAGCCATCTCAGCGCCCATTACGGATGTGTTTCCAACGTATCTTATCTTTTCGTTCGGGATATCGGGTATGAGACCGATTACCTTCGCGTTGCTTCGGCGTATGTAGTTGCCGAATCCACCCGCGAGGAGTATTTCATCGAGATCTGTGGCCGATATCCCCGCTTTATCCATAAGTATGCTTGTGGCCGCGCGGATGGCGCCTGAAGCGAGCTGCAGCTCGCGGATATCGCCCTGGGTTATATTTATGCGGTTGTCGGTGAATCTGAAGGCGGATCCTGAATTCTCTATTCTGGACTTGTATGCCTGCGGCAGTGATTCAGGGCATTCCTCAGGCGCGAGCATTCTGCCGCTGGTATCTATGAGCCCCGCCCGAAGCATCTCGGCTACCAGGTCTATAAGCGCGGAACCGCAAATCCCTGTCGGGGCAATGTTTCCTATCACGTTGTAGACCACCTCATTATGCCTGAAAATAACTTTTTCCACCGCTCCGCTTGATGCGCGCATTCCGGAGGATATCCGCGCGCCCTCGAAGGCGGGGCCTGCGGCCGCGGCCGCCGCATAGCACTTTCCGTCTTTGCGCAATACTATCTCGCCATTTGTTCCTACATCGACGAACAGGATGGGGCCGGATCTGTGCTCAAAACCTGTCGCGAGCAATCCCGCGGTTATGTCACCTCCCACGTAGGCGCCCAGCACGGGAAAAAACAGGACGGTTGCATCTGGATGAAGTTCAAGTCCAGTACCGGCGGCGGAGAGTTCTAAGGATTCTTTTACCGGAGATTCGAAAGGGATGACTCCCATCTTCGCGACTGATATTCCCGCAAATATACATTGCATGGTTGTATTGCCGGCAACCGCGACTTTTCGTACATCCTTTGCCGATATTCCGTTTGTCCTGGCAATTTCTGATATAAGTTTTGTGCAAGCGTCCGCAAGCATTCTTCGCATCTTTTCAAGAGCGGTTCCGGATTCGGCAACAGACTGTATACGACTGATCACGTCGTCGCCGAAACTTACCTGCGGGTTGATGGTTCCTCGGCTACCGAGATGTATGCCGGAATTGAGTTCCAGAAGAGAAACCGCTATCGTGGTGGTGCCTATGTCGACGGCCGCCGCGTAGCAGGCGTCTTGGTCTTGTTTGAAAGACCTTGTCTTATCGGTCCGGGTTTTCGTCCCTACAAGTACTTGCAGGTCCGATTCCAGTGTCGATGAAAAAGGAACCTCGATGTTGCAGGCGCCGGAAATCCTGCATGTGCAGGCGAGACGCCAGCCATCTTCGATTTCTTTCCGAGAAAAAATTCTGACACATTCCGGACTCGGCTCAACGTTGCCTGAAACTACCTTTACGCGGCATTTTCCGCAGATGCCTTTACCTCCGCAGGGGGTTCTCAGAGAAGCTCCGGATCTCAGTACGCATTCGTGAAGAGATGTGCCTTTGATAGCATATACGGGGTCCCAGGGGGCGTTGAATGTTATTTTATATTCCTGCAATTTCCGTACCCGGCCTTTCGGTCTCTAATTACTTTTGAAGAAAACTAAAAGATTAAAGTGAATTCTGCATTGCCGAAATACAAATCATCAGAAAAAAAAGGCTGTGGATTTCGCGCGGAGAAAGCTGAGAAGTTGTCAGCCCGGCTGTTTCATGAAGCAGTGCCGAGCGGATGCGAAGCGGATGTGCCGTCAGGGGATTCCCGCGGGTCAAAATATTATGTGAAACATCAATTGATCAGCCTGATACTGAACGGATACCGGTAGCGTCCAAAAAGCGACTCCGCGGATATCCTCAAGTCCGGGAGCATTTGTTTGAAAAAAGATATCATCAGCGTGCATGTCGACTTTTCCCATTATTCGACATCATACTCTACAATGCGTATAGAAAAACTATAGAATTGCGGGATAGTCGCAAAATATTGCAAGATAATTGGAGAAGCGCGGGGGGTATTAGGAATATCTTGTAAAAAAGGAGATGTTCCCATGAAATATAGAGAACTTGCGGTAAAAGACGAGAAAGACCTTGTGTTCGGGAATGCGCCCAGGCCGGTAAAGACCGGGAGGGGGCTTGAAATTGGGGGGGGCAAAGTATATCCCGAGCTAAACTTCACTGTCCCGGAGGGAATTCCGATTAGCAGGGACAGTCTCAGCGACCTCGTGAAGATGTATGGCGGAATTGCCGATGAAGCATTGAAACGCACGCTTGAACTCAGACACGATGGAATAGTGCTGGAGTTCGAGACCTTGGTGGAGATGACAGAGGATCCGTTCATCGGCGTAGAAATATGCCGTGAACTTGAAAGAGTGTGCGCTTCTTACTACGAGCGTTATGGGCTTAAAGCCGAACTGCGTCTTACTCCGAACGACAGCCGTGACTTCAAGCGTCCGCCGAAAATGCGGACCGGAGAACATATTGAGAAGATGCTTCAGCTCTTTGATGAAGGCTCGAAAGCCGGCGGCAATTTCCTTTCTATCGAGACTACTGGAGGGAAGGAGATTTGCGACGACGCCATCCTTAACGGCAATATACGGCTTGTTGTTTTCGCGCTCGCGGTTCTCGGTGTCCGGGATATGCGTTTTATATGGCCTAAAATAGTCGGGATTGCAAAGAAAAACGGCAAGATTGCCGGCGGCGACACTGCGTGTGGATTTGCCAACACTGCAATGGTCTTGGCTGAGAAAGGATATATTCCGCGGCTTTTTTCCGCTCTGGTCAGAGTGATTTCGGTGGTACGTTCGCTGGTGGCGGTTGAGGAAGGCGCACGTGGGCCCGACAAGGATTGCGGTTACGAGGGAGTCTATCTGAAGGCTATTGCCGGGATTCCCGTTTCCATGGAGGGAAAAACATCAGCATGCGCGCATCTGAGTCCGGTCGGGAATATTGCCGGTGCGTGCGCTGACCTGTGGAGCAACGAGTCCGTGCAGAACATAAAGTTATTAGGGGGGATGGCTCCGACGGTATATACAGAACAGTTGATATATGATGTCAGGCTGATGAACACCTCGATCCGCAAGGGGACTGACGAAGCTCTTGCATTGCGAAACCTGTTGGTGGATTCCGATAAGCTTCTGGATTCTCAGGCTTTTGTCCTGGATCCCGATACGGTCATTCGTGTCTCGCGCGAAATGCTTCGGGCGGAAACTCATCTGGAAGCCGCGCTGCGGGGAGCCTTGAAGGCGCTGGCCCTTATGGAGGATGCCGTGTCCGGGGGAAGACTATTGTCTTCTGAAAGGGAGAATCTATGGTTCGATATACTCCGGCGCGACATCGAAGCTATTCCGACAGATGAAAGTGAGCTTTTGGAGCTTGTCATGCCTGAAATCGACATCGGAAAAATAGATTTGGGAGAATACTTATTTTAACCCGCCTGCCTGAAATATCGATTTTTCATGAAAAATTGGGGCTAAAACCTATGATTGATTTATAATCAGCGAGATTCAAATATTGAACTCTGGTTTTGCTGCTTAGAAGCTGTTTTCGTTAAAAACGGCATATAACGCATGAAAAGAATCCTCAAGCTGCTTGCACTATCGGGTTTTCCGGGTTAGAGTTGTTTTGTGATAGATGGTGGTCCATGAGGGATTCTTCTTTCATGATTTTTTTTTGTGAACCACCATTCTATCACGTTTTATCCGCTTGTCGAGTTACACAC
>CAZGYO010000058.1:0-10198 GCA_964530455.1 uncultured Victivallales bacterium | reverse complement strand
AGGGGTCTTGAAATGGCACGGACGTGCTCGGACGCAGTTTTCGTTCGGCGCGTATACCTGGACGCGGCCGGCACGCTTCCCGACGCCGAAACCGTAAAGAAATTTCTGGAAGACGATGACCCGGGAAAGCGGGGAAAGGTGATTGACAAGCTTCTGGAAAGCAACGAATACGTGGATTACTGGACCCTGAAATGGTGCGACTTGCTCCGCGTAAAGGCCGAATATCCCATAAACTTGTGGCCGAACGCCGTGCAGGCGTATCATCGATGGATAAGAGAATCAATCGCCGCAAACCTGTCTTATGACAAGTTTGCGCGTTCGCTTCTGACATCAAACGGCAGCAATTTCAGGGTTCCGCAGGTGAATTTCTACAGGGCGGTCCAGGGCAGGGAACCCGCGACTCTCGCAAGCGCGGCCGCGCTCACTTTCATGGGTGTCCGGACCGAAAAGATGCCGGAGAAAGATCGCCGGGGCCTGGAGGCTTTTTTCTCGCGGGTCGGGTTCAAGGGCACGGCAGAATGGAAGGAGGAGATAGTATATTTCGATACCGCCTCGGAAATACCTTCCGGCGCGCTCTTCCCGAACGGAAAAAACGCCGAACTTCCTTCGGAGAAGGATCCGAGAAAGATATTTGCCGACTGGCTGATTTCACCGGACAACCCCTGGTTTTCTAGAAATATTGTAAACAGGATGTGGTCGTGGACCTTCGGACGCGGACTCATACACGAGCCCGACGACATACGAGAAGACAAGCCGCCGGTCCACCCAAAACTGCTGGAATACCTGGAACGCGAATTCGTGAAATCCGGCTACGACCTCAAACACATTTTTCGACTGCTGTTCAATTCCAGGGCATATCAGCAATCTTCCATAACTGGAAAAAACTGGGCCGAAGCGGAAAAGTACTTTGCATGCTATCCGGTCAGGAGACTTGATGCGGAGGTGATGATAGACGCGCTGCACCATATACTGGGCGGCAGGAATTCCTACCAGAGCCCAGTCCCCGAACCTTTTAGCTTTGTGCCCGAAGAACACAGGTCGATAAACCTGGCCGACGGAAGTATTACCAGCCAGTTTCTCGAGATGTTCGGCCGGCCGCCCAGGGACACCGGCCTGGAATCCGAGAGAAACAACAACGGCAATGACGCGCAAAGACTGCACATGCTGAATTCCAGCCACATACAGGACTTGATTAAAAAAAGCTGGAAGATCAGAAAAATACTGCGCTCCGGCACGGGAAACAGGAAAAGCGGGGGGAAAGCCGTTGAGAACCTGTACCTGCACATTCTTTCGCGCCTCCCGACGGAGCAGGAACGCAGAATAATCGCCAAACACTACACCGACAAAAACAAGTACAAGGCGACCTGCGATCTCGTGTGGGCGCTGATAAATACCCGGGAATTTCAGTTCAGGCACTGATTCATAAGATATAGGAGAACCGAAAATGAAGAGTACAGAGCCAATTTCAAAACCCTCCGTGGCCGCGCGGAGTTCTAAAACCAGCTCTACAGGAATAATTACAAGGCGGGAAGCGCTCAGGCTGGGATTCTTCAGCGCGGCCGGGTTCGCCCTGGCGAAAGCGCTGCCCTCCGGAGCCGGGACGGTTCCGTTGCGCGCAAAGGCGAAGTCGGTGATCCAGATATGGATGTGGGGCGGACCGTCGCAGATAGATACCTTCGACCCCAAACCCGGAGCGGGATACGACTACTGCGGCCCTCTGGACAAGGCGTTGGATACGAATATTGACGGAATCCGGATCAATGCCGCCCTGCCGATGCTTGCGAAGCACGCGGATAAATACAGTATAATAAGAAGCATGACCCACGGAATAAACGCCCACGAGACGGCCTCGTATATGACGCAGACGGGAAAGAGGCCCGGCAGGACCGTTTACCCTTCCGCCGGCGCGGTTGTCTCGCTGTTCAAGGGTCACGAGGGTGGATACGAAGGTGTAGTTCCACCGTACATCGTTCTGACTCAGCCCCAGGGGCGTTTTTCGGAAGCGG
Source organism: uncultured Victivallales bacterium (assembly GCA_964530455.1). GTDB lineage: Bacteria > Verrucomicrobiota > Lentisphaeria > Victivallales > CAZGYO01 > CAZGYO01. The sequence goes on along the minus strand of CAZGYO010000058.1, from coordinate 8,192 downwards.
GTTTTCTCGATCGGCGCTACAAACCCTTCTCTACGGGCGGCGACCCGAAGAGAAACCCCTTTGCCGTGGAGGGCATAGTCGCAGAAGGCCTTAAAGATGAAGACCAGAAAAAAAGAAGGGAACTTCTGCACAAACTCGATACCCTCGGGAACGCGATGCCGGAAAACGGGACGTTCAAGGCCTTCAACGAGAGCGAGGACAATGCCTATGAACTGATGTTCGGCGACGCCAGAAAAATATTCGATCTTCAAAGAGAGAACCAGGAGGTCCGCGACAATTACGGCATGAACACCTTCGGCCAGTCGTGCCTGGCGGCGCGGAGACTTGTCGAGAACGGGGTTCCCTACGTGACGATCAATTACAAGGGATGGGATACGCATAAACAGCATTTCGAGATAATGAACCGCAAGCTGCCTGAAATGGACAGAGCCATCTCCGTCCTGCTCAGTGAGCTGAACGACCGTGGACTGCTCGATTCAACCATCGTCTGGTGGAGCGGGGAATTCGGAAGGGGCCCGAAGGTCCAGTGGGACGCGCCGTGGAACGGAGGAAGATCACATTACGGAAAATGTTTCTCGGCGTTTGTCGCCGGAGGAGGATTCAAAGGCGGCCGCGTGGTAGGAGCCAGCGACAAGTATGCCATGGAGGTCGCCGGGCGACCCGTCACCCCCGCAAACCTCCTGGGAAGCATGTACTCTTTGCTCGGGATCGATCCCGCGGGAAAACTGCCGAATTCCAAAGGTCTTGATGTAAAAGTTTTACCCGAAGCGGATGAAGGCGATGGAATGCTCAGGGAAATCATGTAAACAGAGCCAGTTTCAGAACTCCGCGTGAACCGGGGAATTTTGAAACTGGCTCAATAGAAAAAAACAGGACGGATACTTATGCATGCCCGCGCGAAAATCGCAGTTTGCCTGACAGGCTTTTTCATCATCATAGGCGGTGCGGCCGGACAGAATAAGCTGCCCCGGCCTGGTTTAGGCTACGTATATCCGGCCGGCGGACGCGCGGGAGACACTTTTACAGCGGTGGCGGGAGGACAGTTCCTGAAAAACGCCTCAGGTATCATCGTCTCCGGAGATGGAGTGAATGTTGAAATAATCGAGCACGGCAGAGCTTTTATAAATCTCGATAAAGACCAGAGGGAACTTCTGAAATACAAAATGGCTGAAGCCTGGGAGAATAATCTCTCGCGGCTGCCGGCCGAACAGCGGAAAAGCCTTGAAAAACTCCGAAAAACTCTTCTGGGATCTGATAATTCACGCGACATGAAAAGCAAAAAGCCCGACAAGGAGGGGGTCGAAATACCGAAACACCATCTCCTGGTCAAACTCGGAGAGAAAAATATAAGGGAACTGCTGCACGTGAAATCGATCTTGACCGATTTCCGGGGAAAGACTCAGCAGAACAGGCAGCTCGGAGAGACACTGCTGCTCAAGGTCTCCATAAATCCGGACGCTGTTCCCGGTTTTCGCGAAATGCGCGTTCAGACAGATCTGGGCCTGACAAGCCCCGTAAAATTCCATGTGGGTTCCGTTCCGGAGACCTGCGAACTTGAACCGAACGGCATTCCGAAACCCTGGCAGAAACGTCTTGAGTTTCCCGAAGATGATATCCTCGATGTCCCCGCCATGCTGAACGGACAGATCATGCCCGGGGACATCGACAGGTTCCGCTTTCGCGCCGGGAAAGGGATGAAACTTGTTATCTCGGCACATGCCCGCCGCCTGATTCCGTACCTTGCGGATGCCGTCCCGGGATGGTTCCAGGCTGTACTGACCCTGCGTGATTCAGAGGGAAAGGAGTTGGCGTACGCTGACGATTTCCGCTTCGATCCGGATCCCGTGATCTACTGCGAGATCTCCGATACCGGCATCTACGAGGTGGAGATCCGCGATTCTATCTACCGCGGACGTGAGGATTTTGTCTACAGGATACAGATAGCTGAATCCCCCCGGCTAACAAGTATCTTTCCGCTGGGAGGCAAAGCGGGAACGGACGCGGAAGTCTCGGTTTCCGGATGGAATCTGCCAAAGAAAAAAATAAAACTCGATACGCGCGGTGAACGGCGAATAAAACAGATCACTTCCGTGGCGGGAACCCCTCTCCCGGTCCCGATCCCATACGCGCTGGATACGCTTCCGGAATATCTCGAGGTCGAAATCAACGACAGCCAGAAAAACGCACAAAAGATCGTGCTCCCCGTTATACTAAACGGCAGAATCAGCAGCGAGGGCGATTCAGACTGTTTCAGTTTCAACGCAAAAAAAGCAGAAGTTATTGTGGCCGAAGTGATTGCCAGGAGGCTCAACTCTCCGATTGATTCCCTGCTGAGACTGCTGGATTCTTCCGGCAGAGTCGTCGCGGTAAACGATGACTATTTCGTGAAAGACAAACATCTGCACAAAGATAAGACCGGGCTTCAGACGCATTATGCCGATTCCTATCTCAGGACGGAAATCCCCGAAGACGGCGTCTATTTCCTGCAGATATCCGATACCCAGTGTCATTACGGCGACGCATACGCATACAGGCTGAGAATATCCTCTCCGCGCCCGGACTTTTCTCTCCGCGTCTCGCCTTCCAGCCTCTGTCTGAGGAGCGGAGGGAGCGTTCCGGTCGAAGTATATGCCCTGAGAGAGGACGGCTATGACGGTCCTGTCAGGATAGAGCTTGTCCATCCCGAAACCTTTTCCGTGCAACCGGGAATTATCCCCCGAGGATGCAGCCGGATAGCAATGGTGATATCGGCCCCGAAAAAAATACCCGCGGAACCCTTTACACTCGAACTGAAGGGCATTGCCGAAATAAACGGGAAAAGCGTGGAAAGACCTGCTGTTCCGGCCGACGATGTCATGCAGGCTTTTCTATACCGGCACCTTGTGACAGCGGAAAATCTTCTCGTTGCGCCGATAAAAAGAGGAAGAAGGATACCGGAAATGCGGCTGGAGACAGAGACCCCGCTGAAAATCGTTCCCGGCAGGGATGTCGAAGTCAGAATAAAGACGGGAAAACACCCCGTGTTCAAGGACGTGCTGTTCCAGGCAGTCAATCCGCAGAAAGGCCTGAGCATTGCCGGGTTCAAACACGACGGGTCTGAGACAATGTCTTTTCAGATCTCCGCCGACAATGATATCCAGGAAAACGATTCGGTGAAAAACCTCGTGCTCGAGACCCTGATCCAGGTTACGCCCAAACGCGGAAATTCAAAGTCGCCGGGGAAAAAACGCACATGGCCCCTGGGATTTTATATACCCGTACCCTACTCTGTAGAAAGAGGCGTGAATCCGTGACATCAGCCACAAAAAAACAATAAAACAGGGACACGCCGCGGCAACTGCTTTTTTTCAGGATAACAGCTCGCAAAACACGCTATCCGAAGTATTTCGTCGCGTTTATAAACGAGGAAAGCTTGCTGCCCTCCAGCGCCTGCAGGCGGAACATCAGCAGCCTTGAAAGGTTGCGCAGAAGCGGTTCGAAAGGTTCTATCTGTTCAAGCGGCGTGCTCGTGCTGTCCGCATAGACGATTCCCACAATGATGTTTTTCGAATTTATCAGGGGAACGCAGATCACGCTTTTAAGATGGTACTTGATTATCGATTCCGTCGTAGGGGCATTGCTCATGTCGTCCCGGTAGAAAAGGATTTTCCCGTTCCCGCTTATCACCTCCTGAAGCTTGCTCTGGCTTATCTGGTATTCACCGGCCGACGAGTTTTTCCGCGGATCGGAAGATGCCTTTTCAAGCAGCCTTATCTCATTGCCCACGAACTCGAAACCGAACACATAGCCCTTTTCAAGCCCCGTGATGTCCAGGATCAGGTCCAGAACGACCCGGCATGCAGCCCTCGCGTCAGCCGAACGCTGAAGCTGGCAGAGGGATTCGAGTATGTCCTGCGTAGTCTGAAGATCCAAGTTCCGGTCTTTTCTCATGGCTGTATTCCTTTTTTCATCACTCGTTATCCGGCAGCCAATTCAACGACCACCACCGATTGATAACGTTTTGCTCTTTGTATTGCCGATTGCCAGGGAAATGTATGGCTCCAATGGAGAAAAAACAAACAATATCCGTATTTATGGGCAAAGTTCCGCCGTATCTCACGGCGGAAGAGTTTTAAAATCGGCTCTTCAGTGAACCGCATATTCAAGGACTGCTTGAAACACGATCAGCCGGAGAGCGAATTATCGGTTCCCGCGCTTGTATTTTTTCTTCCGTGTCTTATCTATAAATAAACAGAAAACAGGAGCTGTAACCCGATGCCGGAACTTCTAAAACGTTTTATATATTATATACTGCCACTGCTCTGCCTCTGCTTTTTTTCCGCATGCTCCTCCACGCGCGTACTCCCCTCCCCTTTCGAAGATGCCAGGGCGGCCGCCGCCGAGCGTTTCGCTCTGAATGAATGGTACCGCGACGGCACAAGGGAGAGCGTCGTAAAAAAGGACACAAAAGACTGCTATAGACTGCGTTATTACGAGTGGGAGTTCCCCGAGGTAAAGATTCGCTGCGACCTGGAAGTTCGACGCCGACCCGGGAATATATCGAAGCTCTATGTTTACGTTAAAGACTACCATTCCTGGTTTTCTCCCTTTACCTACAGCCCGTCCAAAGCCAGGGCTGTAATCAGCGAGTTCGAAAGACGGCTCGAATCCGGAACCTGGGGTCCGATGCCCTGGAAAAATCCGTACCCCAAGGAGATAAAATGAAGATCAGACTGGAATCACTGCTTGTCCCGATTTTCGCACTGGCACTTCTGGCCGGAACTTCCTGCCGCGAAAAGATAAAAGGGGACAGTTCGACATATGTAAAGATGGCCATGAGCGCCGCTCTCAAGAGGGGTGACTGGAGAAAGGCCGCGGAACTTGCCGCAACCGCCGTGAAACGAGACAGGGAAAACGCCAATGCGCACCTTGTATATGCACTGGCTCTTGAACAGGCAGGGCAGCACGAAAAAGCCCTGAACGAAGCCTTGCGGGCCGCTCAGCTGGATCCGGAGCATTTCATGGCGCAATACACAAAGGGAAGGATGCTCTTCGAGCGGCATCAGTACCAGGACTGCATAGGTCCGCTGGCGGCGGCAGACAAACTCAAACCCGGGTGCCCGCAGGTACTGATACTTATGGGCAAATGCCATTCAGTTCTGAACAACTTGAACCAGGCGCGGAAATGCTACACCCGCCTGGGCCATATCCCCGAATACAGGAAACGCCCGGAAGCCTTTAACGAACTCGGCGTTCTGTACCTCAAAAAGGGCGAAGTAAGAAAAGGTTTCGCGTACATCTACAGGGCCAACCAGCTGAAAAGCAGTGATCCGGTACTTGTTCTGAATCTGGCGATAGTCTACGATGTTTACCTGAATCAGCCGCGGAAAGCTGTTCTCCTGTACAATAAATACCTTAAACTCATACTGAGAAACAATGCGCTGGAACCCAAACGCGACAAGGTCCGCATGCGCATAGATAAAATCCGGAATCAATGAACCGTTTTATCCCCGACGATATAGTAGAGGAAATCCGTTCGCGCTCAGATATAGTTGCTGTCATAAATTCCTATTTCCCGCTGAAGCGCGCCGGAAACAGGTTTAAGGCGCTTTGCCCGTTCCACGCGGAAAAAACACCTTCTTTCATTGTCAATCCCGATACAAACACATATCACTGTTTCGGGTGCGGAAAAGGCGGCGACATCTTCCGTTTCGTAATGGAAAAGGAGAACGTTGATTTCCCGAACGCCGTTCATCTGCTCGCGGTAAAGTGCGGGGTCGACATACCTGAACCGGAATACCGCGGTCGGGACAGGGGCGGTGAAGCCCGGAAAAGCGGAGAGCTACGCAGGAGACTCTACGATCTGCACGAGATGCTTTCCGGCTGGTACTTGGAAAATCTCAAAAATAACCCGGACTCGCCGGTTTCAAAGTATGCCGCGAAACGTGGTATAGATACAGATACGGCGGAAAAATTTCGCATAGGCGCCGCGCCCGACATGTGGGACGGAGCGAAAAACATAGCGATGGAGAAGGGGTTCAGCGAGGAGGAACTGCTGCAGGCTGGAATCCTTGTAAAACACGAAACTTCCGGAAGAACCTACGACCGGTTCAGAAACAGGCTGGTGTTCTCAATAGTGGACCCGCAGGAAAGGGTGACCGGGTTCAGCGCGAGAACCGTTGATCCCGATCTCAAAGGCGCCAAGTATGTCAACAGCCCGGAAACCCCGATATTCAAGAAAAGCAGGATTCTCTACGGTCTTTCAATGGCGAGAACCGCCTTCAGGGATTTCGGATACGCAATAGTTTGCGAAGGGCAACTTGACGTAATCGCAATGCACCGGGCGGGTTATTCCTGCGCGGTCGCCCCCCAGGGAACCGCGTTTACCCCCGGGCAGGCCGAGATATTGAAAAGGTACTGCGACCGCCTGATGCTGGCTTTCGACTCGGACGAGGCAGGTGTAAACGCTGCCCTGAAGGTGATAGAGACCACGCTCCCCCTCGGCTTCGAAGTGAAGATAATCCCCATCCCGGAGGGCAATGATCCCGACGGCATTTTCAGCGACGGGGGCGCCGGGGCCATCCGTGAAATTGTGGAGCAATCGCTTGATTTCTACGATTATATACTTGCCCGGGCAAAAAACAAATATGATCCATCCTCGGCCTGGGGGCTGGACCGGATAATCGGTGAAGTGGGAGAGGTGATTTCAGGAATCAAAAGTCCCGTGGCGAAATCCTCATACCTTTCACACCTGGCTGACGACATGGGGATTCCAGAAAGCGCCGTATTCCAGAAGCTTAAACAGCAGAAAGGCGGCGGAAGCAGTTTGCGCCGTGAAGAAAAGCAGGAAAATGGAAAAATCCGGCGAAAACCGAAAACAGGCGGCCCGGAAGCCAAGGCGCACCGCGCAGAGGAAACACTTCTGCACCTGGCCCTTGAGCACGGCACCATCGGCAAGCGGCTTGCGGAACAGCTTCCGGACGATATGATAAGCAAAAGCCCGGTGGGGAATGCGCTGAGAAAGGTCATAAATATCACACTGGACGGCGAATGGCAAAACGCGGCTGGACTTCTTTCCGCGGAACTCGCGGAAAATCCCGAAGAGGATATCAGCAGAATACTTGCGATGCCGCCGATATTCGATGAAAAAGAGGACGAAAAGAAACTCGTGACAATGCATGAAAAGGCGGTGTCCGAATGCATACGCGCCATCTGCGAGGTCAGATTGAGAAAAGCTGTCCGGGACCTCATGGCCGAATGGAAAGAAGCCGCAGGAGAAGGCCGGGAGGATGAAATACGCCGGAAATATCTCGAAAAAATGGAGGAACTTAAAGAAATCCTGAACCCCGGCCCTGAAAAGGTTCCGGAAAAAGAGGAGTAGGTCGTGGCCGATAAACACACGAAAAACCTTTTTATTCTGCCCGTCTGCCTGCTTGTGCTTAACGCCATTGAGGAAGTGGCGGTCTATAAGCTCGGACGGGAGATTGTCAATCCCCATATCTTCACGGGCGCGCTTATACTCATGTTTACGGCGGGATTCGCGCTGGTAGGAGACCAGCTTGCCCCGTACCTTCAGAAGCTTGTGGACCACGGGAGGAAAGGAAGCAGACGCCACGGCGGCAAGACAGGGATGTTTCTATTTTATCTAGCCGTAGCGCTCGGTCTCTATTTCGCGTATTACACTATATACGTCCACGGCCCGGAGAAGCTTCTGCCCATACAGTGGAGATAGGCCGCGTTTTTGACTGAAGAGCCAATTTCAAAACTCTCCGTGGCCGCCCAAGGGGTTGGGGCGGAGTTTTGAAACTTGCGCTGAAATTTGGAAAACAGAAAAAGGAGAATGCAGAATATGTGCCTTAAAGAGGTTTTGCGGTCCAGAAGATCGATACGAAGGTTCAAACAGAAACAGATTGAAAAAGCGCGGCTCTATGAAATACTGGAAGCCGCCCGCTTCGCTCCGACCGGCGGCAATCTGCAGGAACTCCGATTTCTGGTTGTACTTTCAGAAGAGACGGCAAAAGAAATATTCATTGAAACAGCCTGGGGCGCTTCGGTGCGCCCGGCAAGAAACCCTGAATGGGGGGTATCGGCGCCGACCGCTTTTATCGCGGTTTCCGGGCCCGCAGGTAAAGGCCAGATCTCCCATGCCAACGCCGGCGCCGCCGTTCAAAACATGCTTCTCCAGGCTGCGGATATGGGGCTCGGGGCATGCT
>CAZGYO010000057.1:0-10279 GCA_964530455.1 uncultured Victivallales bacterium | reverse complement strand
GAAAAACCGGATGTCATCCTTAACACCTTGGATTCGTCACCCGTAGAAGCGGTAAATATGCTGCTGAAAAAATTAATCTGAAATTATTCACAAAGAGGCAACAGAGAAAACAGAGAGTTTGATACTTTGTATTTCATCCTTCCTTTGCTTTCTTTTCTCTGTGTAAGAATAAATGAAAATACTCTTCCTCGGCGAACCCGGAAGCCCGAACACAATAAGCTGGGCAAACGGCCTTCGCCAACTCGGATGCGAGGTGCATATCGCGTCAGCGCGCACGGATGGGTCCGACGACAATCTTCCGATCGGACATGAATTCCTCCCTCCGCGTCTGCGGATACTGTTCGGCCTGCTTTCACTGAAAAAAATCATCCGCAACCTGAAACCTGACCTCATCATCGCATACCACATCCCGAGTTACGGTTTCCTTGCAGCTTTGACCGGATTCAGACCCCTTGTGACCGCGGCGATGAATGAACAGATCGTCCATCTTCCCAAACCGAATCCGTTCAGGAGGAAAATCCTTTCAAGGCTGACCAGGTTCGCAATCAGGAGATCTGATCTCATACATGCCTGGGGGGCGAACATAAAGGACGGGCTTTTGAGATTCGGCGCCGACAGGGAAAAAATCCTTGTACTGCACAGGGGAATCAATCTCGACAACTTCAAAGCGCCGGGGAGAAAATCTTTCGACCCCGACAAGCCGGTTTTCATATCAACCAGGTCCCTTTATCCTCATTACATGATAGACGCACTGGTACAGGCATTCGCCAGGGTCGTTGAAAAGGTCCCCGCTGCAACTCTTGAAATAGTCGGGGACGGACCCGAACTCGGCAAACTCAAAGACCTCGCGGAAAATCTAAATCTCGGCTCGAATGTTCATTTCACGGGGAGAGTCGAACCCGATAAAATCGGATCCGTATTGGAATCGGGCGATATATATGTTTCTCTGATTACCACCGAGGGCGTCTCCAGTTCCCTTCTCGAAGCGATGGTAATGCAACTGCTTCCGATCGTCCCCGACATACCCTCCTCGCGCGCACTCCTCGAAAACGGTCAAAACGGCATGCTTTTTCACGACAGCACGCCCCAAGCTGTCGCCGACCAGATGTTAAAGGCGGTCGCTAATTATCAAAAGTTTATTCCCGAACTTGAAAAGAACTCATCCCGGGTTAAAAAGGCATTCGACAGAAAAAAGAACCTTTCAATATTTCTGGATCGCTACTCCGCACTTGTTGATGAAAACACCTCTAAAAATATCTTCGTATACAAAAACGATAACGGAAAATCTGACGTTTTTCTGCTATACTCGGACATCTCAGCAACCGGAATCGATTCAAACAGCGCGGATATTTTCAAAAGGCTGGCCGAAAAACATCCCGGGCGGACTTTCTATATAGTAGGCCGGAACTCCGGAAAAGAGGAAGACTTTCTCTTTTCACTGCCGTACAACTGCCTGTTTATACCAGAAAATGACACTTGCGGTTTCGAATGGGCACTGAATAATGCCGGGATATTCTGCGATTTTCGCAAAATGCCTGTCTCGCTCGAAAGAATCTGCAGGGCTCTTCATTCCGGACTTATCACCATTACCAGAGGAAACACAACTCTTCCGGGCAATTTCGATTTCACGGATACAGGAGAGACATTCTCCGTACATAATCTTGATTCCATACTTGAGAAAATATCCTGAACGCAACCTTATTGGAAACATTTAGAAATTAAATCTGCCATTCAATCCGAATCCCAGCCCATTACCCGTAGCGGAACTGCTAATACAGATTTTGCGGAGTAAAATATGTATCCACACATCTGCCATATAACTACCTCGCATCCTTCTTACGATACAAGAATTTTCAGCAGGGAATGCGTTGGACTTGCAAAAAAGGGATACCGCGTATCTCTCATCGCAAGACATCCGAAGCGCGAAACCATAAAAGGCGTCGAAATATTCCCCCTGCACTTCGCAGGCAAGTTTTCACGCAAATTCATTCTTCCCCGCAAAGCTGCCAGAAGGGCTCTCGAGATAAATCCGGATATCATACATTTTCACGATCCCGAACTTCTTCCCGTCATGGCTCGAATAGCAAAACAGGGCAAGATCAGAGTCGTCTGGGATGTACATGAACTTTATACGGAAAGAATAAAGGAATATTCTTTCAAAATGCTCCCCGTTGCCAGAAATATCGTCTCACACTATTTCGACAGGATGGAAATGAAATGCGCCGCCACTTTTTCGGGCATTATAACAGTTACCGACCTGCTCGCCGAAAGATATAAGAAACTTGAAGTCCCGGTACAGGTAATCAAGAACGTGGTCGATATCGACAGCATCCCAGATGCTCCGCCCAGTAAAAAAGCTAACGATGTTTTCTCAATAATCGCCAGCGGCACCACGAACGAGGGACGCTGCATCTATGAACTCATTGAAGCCTTCGTTATCGTGGTAAAACATAAACCCAACTGCATACTGCAGCTTTTATCCAGATTCGACTCTCCAGCAAATGAAAAGAAAATCAGAAAACATATAAGCCGACTGAACCTTGCAGGCAGAGTGAAGATCAAGAACCTGGTGGCCTGGGAGAAACTTATGTCTTATGAAATTCCGCATGCCGACATCGGCATGGTCTTATATTCGAAAAACTCGAAAAACAATCTCGTCGGGCTACCAAACCGCCTTTTTGAATGCTGGGCAAAAAAAACCCCGGTCATCGCTACAGACACTCCGTTGCTGAAAAAAATCATTACCGAGACAGGGGGAGGAATATGCATGGATTCAAACAAACCGGAAAATATCGCAGATGCCATCACCTTCTATGTAGACAATCACCGACACATCGAAGAAGACGGCGTAAAGGGATACCGAGTCGTCTGTAAAAAATACTGCTGGAAACTGGAACTTGAAACTCTTTTGGGTTTCTATAAACATATTTTATGCTCTTCGAACAGGCGGGGAAAATAAATGTATAAAAACCGTAGCATAGCCGTCGTCGTGCCGTGTTTCAATGAGGAGAAACAATTGAGCAGAGTGATTGACACCATGCCGGATATTGTCGATAAGATAGTCGTTGTCGACGACTCCAGCACTGATAATACCCGGCAGGTTATGGAAGGATACCGGGAAAAATTTCCGGAGCGGATCATCACCATCTGCCACGAGCACAACGGTGGCGTCGGCCGGGCGATTTCCTCGGGCTACATTTGGTGTCGCGATAATGCAATGGATATTGCCGTGGTTATGGCGGGTGACGCGCAGATGGATCCAGAGGATTTACCGGCGTTGCTGGATCCCGTGGTTTCGGGACGGGCCGATTACACGAAAGGCAACCGGCTGATAACGGGTGAAGCCTGGCAGAAGATTCCGAAAGTCCGTTATTTCGGAAATGCCTGTCTGACGCTGATGACCAAGATCGCGAGCGGTTACTGGCATGTCACCGATTCACAGTCCGGCTATACGGCAATCAGTTTAAACGCGCTGAAACTGCTACCGATTGAGGATATCTACCCGGGCTACGGCATGCCGAACGATTTTCTCGTAACCCTGAACATCTACCGCATGCGGGTAATGGACATCCCGATCAATCCGCTTTACAATGTCGGGGAAAGGAGCACGATGGTCATCCACCGCACGGCATTCTCGCTTTTTCGGCTGATGATCCGGCTGTTTTTCCGACGCATGATCTGTAAATACATTATCCGCGACTTCCATCCGCTGATTTTCTTCTATTCAACCGGAGTTCTTCTCGGGGTTTTAACACTACCTTTTACCGCACGCTTGATTTATTTCTGGTGGGAGACCGGGATGATTAGAAAGATAAATGCACTGACCTGTGGTTTTCTTGCCGTAATGAGCCTGCAATTTCTCTTTTTCGCCATGTGGTTCGACATGGATTACAACCGGGATCTTAACCCCAACCGGTAGCTGGCCATCAGTTGCCTGCCACTAACACTAAAACTATGAAAATTCTTTTTGACATCGGGCATCCGGCAGATTTTTATCTTTTTCTGCATCCGCAACGTCTGCTGCGGGAAGCCGGTCACGAACCGTTTGTTTTACTACGTGAAAAAGAAGTCAACCGTCAATTGGCCGAGGCCTACGGGATTGATTTCATCCCCGGTAGTCAAGCAGGGACCGGGATGTTCCGCGAACTTCGCAGCTGGCGACGGGCTGCGGCGCGGGCTATCCGGGACAGCGGTGCTGAATTGCTTGTCAGTGCGGGATCAGCCGCCGGAGCTCTCGCCGCTAGAAAATGTGGCATTCCTCACATTGTTTTCACGGATACGGAAATCGCCTGGCAACAGCAGCTCATCTACCGTCCGCTGTGTGAAAAAATCTACACTCCGGAATGCTTTCTCAAGGATTTCGGAAAAAAACAGATCCGCTATTCGGGCATTCACGAGATGGCATACCTGCATCCAGACTATTTTACACCGAACGCCGGCATCAGGAACGAACTCGGAGTTGCCGATGATGAGCCTTACGCCATCCTGCGATTTGTCTCCTGGGGCGCCAGCCATGACAGCGGCAAGCGGAAAACCACTGCCCAAGAACAGCTTGAACTCGCAGAAAAACTCGCAGAAAAGCACCATGTTTTTATTTCGGCAGAAAGCGAACTGCCGAAAGACTTGGAACAATTCCGCATGAAAATCCCCCCGCACCGCTTTCACGACGCCCTGGCTTTTGCCGACATAGTCATCAGCGACGGCGCATCCACTGCCGCCGAAGCAACCGTGCTGGGGGTAAAAAGCGTTTTCTTTTCACCACTAGCACTTGGGCTGGGATACGTCCTTTTCCTATGCAAACACTCCCAACTGCAAAACTGCGTGTCAATTTCGCAGACTCTTCAAACCATCAGTAACAGTGATGCAAATGTCAATAAAGCTCTGCAATTCTACGATACTGCCAATTATATCACCGACGTATGCAAGAACTGGAAAAGTGAAAAATGTTCTTTAAACCAAAAATAGTTAAGCCGCAGAATATTCCCGGCATGGCAATTGCACTACAGATGCCTAAGACTGGTAGTAATACCGTCAAGGAGACTCTCTATCGCCTTTTCGGGAGAGATAACGCATACCGCGTTCATTATCTGGATGCTGGTTTTTTTGATCGTGTTATGCGGGCTTTTGTAAATCATGAGATATCTGTTGATTATAATATTTTCTATTATTTCCTCCAACATACGGCAGAGCGTGGAAAAATACTGAAAAGGCTTCGTGATAATACTTCTGAGCCAGTATACGTCATTGCTGCCGTCAGGGAACCTGTTGCTATGTTTATAGCAACATTTTTTCAGTTGCTCGATAATTTCTCCGAATTTACCAATGATAATATTTGGGAACACATGCCTTTCGACAAGGTTCTGAGTACCTGCCATGATTTTCTTTGCCCCGATAATAATGTGCTCCCTGGATTTTCGCGAGAGTTGGGAATTTCTAACTTCGGAGGGTATCCCCCTGCGCATGATATTATTTATTCCGCCAAAATGGCTGATGTCATCCGAGATTTCCCAAATTGGTTTGACGATAACATCAAACAGTTTTTTGGAATCGACGTATTTTCGCATCGGTTTTCAACGGAAAAAGGCTACTGCATTCTTGAGCATGGTCGATTTCGAATTCTCATTTATACTTTTGAGCAGAACATCTCTCATCTTGATGTGCCGTTGAAAAAGTTTTTCGGTCGGGATGTCCAAATTTATAACGACAACCTTTCCAATATAAAGAACTATGCCGGCCTATATCGGCAAACCAAAGATTCTCTCCGATTGCCAGAAGACTATCTCCAACAACTTTATTCATGTAGGACTGTTCAACATTTCTATAGCAAGTGTAAAATTCAGGAACTACTCATAAAATGGCGACAATAGGTTTAGCACACTGAATTTATTTTCCTATAAAAAGCGTACCAGAGAAGGCATTCTCTTGGTTTACCCCCTTTCAGAAGCAGGGGAGCAAACAATGTGTGCTCCGGGTATTGGATTCCTTGCTACATACCTTGACCGCAGGGCTATTCCAGTCAAGATTTTTGACCGTAATGCCGCAATGTACCGGAAGAAACTAAACCTGACGGGCTGTGACAAAGCAATGCTCAAGGCAATCGGCGAGATGCGACCAGAATTCGTCGGCTTCCATATGATGAGCACTCATTTCAGGGACATAATACACTGCACCTCGTTGATTATTAAACATTTTTGCGATATTCGCATATTACTAGGTGGAGTTCACCCGACTTTTGATCCGGAGAGGACAATGCACCAAATACCAGAAGCTGATATTATTGTCCGCGGACCGGGTGAATATATTGTTGAAAAAATACTCAGTCACGAGGAGTTGTCCAGTATTCCCAACTTGGTACTGCGTCAAGGCAGTCAAATTCTTTACACTGATAAAGCGGAAATGGGGCGAACTGAAGAAATAATCGTAGATTACAGAAAATTCGGCCTTGATATCTATTGGCGTGATTACACCGAATTCATAAATGCTGCTGACGTTTTTCCCAATCCTGCAGTTCTCATATCTCAGCAGGGATGTCCCGGTAAATGCCACTTCTGCGTAGAAGATCGTTATCCGAAGCGGGGTTTCTGCCATTCCGATGATTTCGTCCTTGACGAGATGGAGCTTCTCAGCCGAGAATACGACCGTCAATCATACATCTTCATGGATCGCGTCTTCAGGGGAAGCAGAAACGGCATAATCAGATTCTGTAATCAGAAAATAAAACGGGGATTGGCGCATATTCCCTGGGGGGCAAGCTTTCGAGCTGACTTTATCGATGAGCAGTTCATTCGAATTATTAAGGATGCCGGATGCATATTCGTCGCAGCCGGACTGGAAGCAGCCACCCAACCGATGCTTGACTACCTCAATAAAGGTTTAACCGTAGAACAACTCCATCAGGCATTCGGACTGCTGGATAAGAGCCGGATTCTGTTTCTGGGATCATTCATTTATGGGATACCGGGGCAGACGCACAGAGATATGGAAGCGTGTCTTGACTTCTTCAAGCGTTATATGTTTGCTGATTCAGGAATTTCTCAACTGGCCCCTTATCCCGGGTCTTCCCTATTTGATGAACTAGTCCGGCGGAAAAAAATATTCCCGGATGATCCAAAGTATTGGGATTTTGTTATGGATTTTGACAAACCGGTCGCTGAATTGAATTTTACTGAGTTAGAGGATGATGACTACATAGACACTTTTCAAGAACATGCAAATTATATATATGATGCATGCGGCAAAAACCGACCGCAACTTATCAATGAATATTTCCCGAAATAATAAGTTATGATTCTGAACAGGATTAAATCCTTCTTCAACAGGCCTCGGACATGTAGGCCGGTCGATGAAACAGATCACTTTTCCGTGTCGAAGATAATCGCGGAAGCCGATTGTTTGTCGCCTGATATTATCCGCAAGCGTTATAACAACGATAAATGGCTAACTAACCGAGCACTGAATATATGGGAATACGCTAAGGGAAGAATTGAGCTTGAATCGATCCCGACTGACATAATCCTGCCATGTTGCAATATCTGCAACGCCAACTGCATTATGTGCAATCTCAATCCCCAAAAACCAGTCTACCTGACTCCTGACAAATTAAAAGCTAAATTTGGTTCTCTACTGCCATATGCCGAACAGCTCGGATTGACCAGCTTTGGAGACCCGCTGGTTAATCCACAAATCGGAAATCTCTGCAAAAGAGTAGATCAAATGGCTGATCAAAGATGCAATGTCTATGTGACAACCAATGGCATTCTCCTCAAAGATAGGTTCCCCGAAATAAAGAACTGTATTAAAAATATTAATGTTAGTCTCAATGCCGCTTCTTCGGAGACGCACTGCCGAATCATGCGCGCGGGCAATGTCTTCAACAATATCCTTGAAGGCATTAAGATGGCTGTATCCTGGCGCCAAACAAACAATCCGTCTCCACGAATCAATATATCCGCAGTCATCATGAAGGACAATTTTTATGAGATCCCAGACTTCATAAGGATGGGGAATGAGCTCGGAGTTGACAGTATCGCACTGCGCGTGTTGATGCCTAAGGACAATAACGCGTTTTACCGCGAATGCACCCCTGACTCTAGCTACGACAATTTCAATCCTGAATTGCGCGATGATTACGAAACAATCCGAGGGGAGATAATTCGTGAGATTTGCAATTCTGAAGCGGAGATCGTAAACAATGATTTAAGGTTCGGAGAGAAATACTATACAAAAACTATATCATGCTACTTGCCGGACAAATGCTTCAGGCCGTATACCACCGCATTGTTTTTCGGAGACTGCGGAGAGATTGTGCAACCATGTTGCTTTATGTCTGGAGAAATGCCAAACCATTATACATATCCAGACTATAAAGATGCTGTCGACTTTATTGATGACATATGGAACGGCGAGTTTTATACTGAGCTTAGAGAAAGCTTTAAGAATAACAAGACGTGGCCAAACTGTCAAGACTGCCTGACCCGCTTCTGAAATGAGTAAATCAGCCAAAAGCATCCTGTTGCTTAATCCGCTTTCATCATGCGGCGATCCCCATATGGCGTCCCCTGGTCTTGCTTTCATTGCCAGCTATCTAAACAAGCATGACTGCAGTGTACTTATTTTTGATCGCAATATACCAGTCTTCAAAAAGCATCTAGATATTGAAGAATGCGATAAGATGATGATTGATGAAATAGCCGATTTTCAGCCGGATTACCTTGGAATAAGCATGATGACACCACTTCTGCCGGATGCTATCGAATGCGCCAGAATAATTACCCGACAATTCCCGGAGGTGACAATTATCCTTGGCGGAGTCCATCCAACTTTCGAGACAAAACGCGTCTTGAAACAGATTCCGGATGCACAAATCGTTGTCCGGGGACCTGGCGAATCAATACTCTGCAGAATTTTGCACGGCGACAATTTGCGGAACATACCAAATATTGTTTTCCGTGAAAATGACACTATTCATGAGACCGAACTTGAGAAGCTTTTTCGCAGAGAAGAGATTTCCATCGATTATGAGCGATTCAGCATAAATGAGTATTGGACTGAATTTACTCCTCTTTTTAATGGCTTGGACATTCCGGGGGTGGCTTATATGATCAGTTCTCAAGGCTGTCCGGGGCATTGTTCCTTCTGTGTCGATGATCGATTTCTCGGAACCGGGTTCTTACACTCTGATGATTTTGTCCTCGACGAGATGGAAATGCTTGTGGAGCGTTACAGGCGCAGGGTCTTTGTTTTTCTCGATCGTGTTTTCAGGCTTAACCCGCAGAACGTGATTAGCTTCTGCAAAAGGAAAATCGATCGAGGCTTGGCTGAAATTCCATGGTATGCTCCATTCCGCGCTGAATTCATTACTGATGAGGTCGCTTCCTGGCTGCGCAAGGCAGGTTGCTTTCAAGTCAACATCGGCCTTGAAAGTGGTTCTCAGAAAATTCTTGACTCCCTGCGCAAAGGAACTACTGTAGAAATGAATTATAACGTCTGCAGAATCCTTCAAAGGCATAGTATCGCGCTTGCCAGCGCTTTTGTCTACGGGCTCCCGGGGCAGACGGAGAAAGACCTTGAAACCAATTTGACGCTATTCGATTCTTTCCAGTTTTTTGATTCGTCTGTGAACCAGATTCTACCTTTGCCTGGATCGGAGCTCTACCATGAACTATGCATTTCAGGAAAACTTAATCCAGATGATCCGGACTACTATGACTGGATCAAATCAGTTGGCCAACCGATCCCCCAATTGAATTTTTCTGAAATAGAGGATGATAATTATGTGCGAATCTTTCATGAACACGCAAACTACATCTTCGACCGTTGCAAACAGAACCGAAGCAAATTGCTAAGCGAATACGGGCTTGGAAATATCTTTATCGCCCGGAATGGTAAACAAGTAGCGAAATATGCTTTTTACGAAAAATTGAAAGGGTTTATGAAAGGAACTTAAACTGATGAAACTCTTAGACTTACTCAAACGCAAGAAACCCATAGCCGAGCCTGGCCCGGGAATGCCCTCTCCTGAAATTGTTCAGCAAAACCATGGGCCGTCATTTTCAGAAGAAGACATTAAACTCCATCCAGAAATGTTTGACAGGGAACGTATTCGCCGAGAATACGGTGGTGATCCGTGGTTGTGTAACCTGGCGCTGAACGCTTGGGAATTCGCAACAAGGCAAACCATAGTCAAATCATATCCCGTCGATATCACGCTGCCATGCATTGAGTATTGTAACGCAAGGAAGTGTCCCCTCCGTTGTTAAAACTTAAAAAGTGACGGTTT
>CAZGYO010000056.1:0-10299 GCA_964530455.1 uncultured Victivallales bacterium | reverse complement strand
CAAAACGTATCAGGCGACCTCCTAATCCTTGGCGGGAGACCATGGTATTGGCCGTAAAATAGCGCTTTAAGCGCGGGATACAATTTGCGGACTTCGCGGATTCGGCCATTTTTTATTTCGGACCTACCCCGGATTTTTCATGAAATATACGGGTTAAGAGCTTTTTTTTATTTATGGATATTTGCAACATGCTTATAGAAAAAGTCTTAGGTTTAAAAATATAGGTCAGACCCGGGACCTCATTGGCCCGACCCGACCCACAACAGCACAATTATTCCGATTGCCAGGCAGTAAAAGGCGTAGATACGTAAATTGCCTTTGCGCAGGGACCGCAGCAGTGTGTTAAGGGCGACGTAGCCGACTATCGCGGAGACGGCGAATCCGACGGCAAGAGAAAGGATTGAGTTCTGTCCGATCTGAGCGGTCTTCAGATACAGCAGATCCCATACGGCCATAAGGCTGGCGCCGAATATCGCCGGAACAGCCAGCAGGAATGAGAACGTTGCGGCGTCTTCTCTTTTGACTCCGCGACTCAAAGCGCATGATATTGTGGATCCTGACCGCGATATTCCGGGCACCAGCGCCAGCGCCTGGAAAAGCCCGATCCGGACGGCATCGGCAAAGCTGAGTTTTTCAAGCCTTATTTTTTGCGAAGTCTTTTTCATGCCGTAGCTCAGGAGAAAAGAGGTGACAAGAAGACCGGCGCCCGCGACCGCAAGATTTTCAAACAGGATTTCGTCCAGGCGCAACAAATGCAGCGCCAGGCCCGCAACCGCGATGGGGAGCGTTCCCGCAAAAAGTTTCGGAACAAGGGCTCTGTTTTGTTTCAGAAGAGCGAAAAGTTCCCTGAAATACACAGCTACGATGGCCAGAAGGCTACCTGCATGCAGAACAATGCTGAAGACGACCGATGGTTCGCTGTGCAACAGTTTCTGGAATATCAGAATGTGTCCGGAAGAACTCACGGGAAGAAACTCGGTGATCCCCTGAATCACAGCAATCAGAATAGTGTCGCCTAAGTCCTCGAACATACCGAATATCAGTTATGGGTTTTTGGTTGTGGAACCAGTTTCAAAACTTTGCGTGAACCGTGCTGGAACGGCAGGCTCTTTTGGCGCGAATACCAAGTCGTCACGTGGAATAACTTCGCATCTGCACCGCCAGGGGAATCTCACGGATTCACAGGTGATTTTTAAATTTTTCATAAAATATGCGGGCTACTCCCACTCTATCGTGCCGGGTGGTTTCGAGGTAAGATCGTATACCACTCTGTTTACGCCGCGTACCTCATTGATTATCCGGTTGGAAATTCTGCCAAGGAGTTCGTACGGAACCTTGACCCAGTCAGCGGTCATGCCGTCGGTGCTGTCGACCACGCGTAGCGCAATCACATTCTCGTAAGTCCTTTCATCGCCCATAACACCGACCGTCTTTACGGGAAGGAGTACAGCGAAAGACTGCCAGACATTGTAGTAGAGCCTTGCGTTTTTCATCTCGTTGACGACAATTGCGTCGGCTTCTCTGAGAAGGTTCAGCGCCTCTTTAGTGACGGGCCCGAGTATCCTTACGGCGAGACCCGGTCCCGGGAAAGGCTGCCTGAGGATTATCTCGTCCGGCAGTCCCAGTTGCCGCCCGAGTTCTCGGACCTCGTCCTTGAAAAGCGTGCTGACAGGTTCGATCAGTTTCAGGTTCATCTTGTCGGGGAGTCCGCCGACATTGTGGTGGCTTTTGATGAGGGCCGCCGGGTTTCCCCCAATCGGCACGCTTTCTATCACGTCCGGGTACGTCGTTCCCTGCGCCAGAAAAGTGACACCTTCCAGTGTTGAGGCCGTCTCCTGGAAGACCTCAATGAATTCGTTCCCTATTATTTTCCTCTTGGTCTCCGGATCCTCGACTCCGTCGAGCTTTTCGAGAAACCTGTCTTCCGCGTCAACACATTTCAGGTCGATCTTGAAATTTTCGCCGAAGACCTTGCCTACACGCCTGCCTTCGCCCTTTCTCATCAGCGTGTCCACGAATATGCATGTGAGCTGGTCTCCTATAGCCCGGTGAAGCAGGGCCGCAGCCACGGATGAATCGACGCCGCCGCTGAGGCCGAGGACGACTTTTTCAGAGCCGACGGCTTCCCTGATGGATTTTTCGGACACCTTGATAAAGGATTCCATGTTCCAGGCTCCCGCGGCGGCGCATATCCCCAGGCAGAAATTTCTGATTATCTCTTTTCCCCGGGGAGTGTGTGCGACTTCAGGATGGAATTGTATGCCGTAGATATCTCGCGCCGGGTCGGCGACGGCGGCGTATTCCGTGTTGTCCGTGGTGGCCAGTATCTCGAAACCTTCAGGCAGTTCAAGAACCTTGTCGCCGTGGCTCATCCAGACCTGCAGGCTCTCGTCCATACCCCTGAACAGCGATTCGTGTTCCCCGACGCGCAGAACAGCGCGTCCGAATTCGCGGGCCGTGCTGGGCTCCACTTTTCCACCCATCAGGTGAACGGTGATCTGCAGTCCGTAACATATGCCCAGCATCGGAATTCCGAGGCTGAATATCCCGGGATCGCATCGCGGAGCGTCCTCGTTGTAGACGCTGGAAGGGCCGCCGCTCAGGATTATTCCTTTCGGATCGAGTTTCTTTAACTCCGAAGCTGGAGTGCTGTACGGAAGTATCCTGCTGTATACGTTGCATTCCCTTATCCGGCGCGCTATAAGCTGGCTGTACTGCGAACCGAAATCCAGGACGACTATCTGTTCATTTTTTTCCACGGATTATGTCCTTTTTCTTTTTTTAACTGTGCATACCTCGTCGCATTTCGGGCACCTCGAGGCGCTTTCGCGGGGTTTAACTAGAAATGCGTAGTGACACCTGTCACATATGCACAGGCTTCCTTCCGAGAGTGCCCAGTCATATATCTTCGAGCGCCAGAACTCCCTGCCCCAGAGAAATGCGAGACCGAAAAACCAAATGAAAAGATAGATTATGAACGCCCATTTTATTTCGAGATCAATCATGTGTTTCCGCTCCGGGTCGCCAGTTAATTTCCAGCAGGCAGTATTTATTGGCGGGTATGTCGTATTCCTTCAGTTTGGAGCTGTTTCGAATTATGTACTCTGCTGCCGCCCTGTCGAGTTCCTTTTCACCGCAGGATCTCGCCAGCAGGACGCGTGGCAGCGCGCCGGCATGTCCAGGGAGCAGTCTCAGATGGGTGGCCCGAACGGGTTTCAGCTTTCCCGAGATTTTTTTCAGTTTGCCTGCGCCGCCGAAAAACGATTCAAGGACTCTGCCGCCGGAAAAACAGATGTTGGGATATTCTATTTCGCTCTCCGGTTCGTCCCGGCCGGGAATAACGGGGTATGAATAGTCCCAGCTTTTCGAGACCACCTCCAGGGGCGAATCATTCCTCACGGGGATCGCTTCAAAATCCCCGGGTTCCGGCGCGACCTTGAGGTCGGGATAGAAAAAATCGACATCTGGTTGCCGGCTGCGGAGCCCGGATATGGCCGCGACGCGGCTGAATCCTGCATCCCGGTTTCCGGAAGTGAAAAGAGACGGGTCCCGGGTCTTCAGTTCCGAAACCAGTTGCCGCTGCCGCGGGGACAACGCGCCTGCGAGGGGAAGAAGCGTGACACTGGAGGTTTTCTCACGGATCGTTGCTCCGGTTTGTGCCGGCAGTGAGAAAATGAGAAAAGGAACCGCATGGGCAAGCAGGCAGAGTATAATCGCCGCCGCAAAGCGGCAGGAGGGTTTGTCCTGGCAGTAGAGCAGAACGCTGTCAGTAGCTGCTTTCATCCTGAAGCCTTATCTCCTCCTGTTTCATCGGCATAGTCGCCAGGTAGACATTGAGTCCGCTTTCCTTCATGAATGCCACGAGTCGCGTCACTTCCCCGTACGAAGTTCCGCGGTCCGCGCGGACAATGGCCGTGTCGGCCTTCCATTTGGTCTTGAAACTGTTTACCTGCGCCTTGAGCGCGCCCCATGAAAGAGGACGGTCGTTGAAGTAGAACTGGTTTTTGTGGTCTATGGTAATTACAAGCTTTTCGGCGCTGGATTTCGAGTCGCTTTCAGTGACGGGCAGCTCTACCTTCACCCCGGAAACCCTGACAAAGGAACTGGAGAGCATGAAGAATATCAACAGCAGGAAAACCACGTCGATCATCGGAGTCAGATCCGGCCTTCCTCTTATTATCTCCAGTTTTGTCTTTATTTTATGAGCCATCCTGAGAGCCCTCTTTTCCCGGGTTTCCGTGGCGGAAGAAATACACTATTTCAGAAGCGGCTTTCTCCATGTCCAGAGTTATGGTCTTGATCCTTGATACCAGGTAGTTGTAGGCGATATAACAGGGAATTGCTATGCAGAGCCCCGCCGCCGTGGTGTAGAGCGCCATGCCTATATCTTCGGCGATTATCTCGGCGTTCACGAAGGCGCCGGCCCTGGTTATCTTGGTGAAGACCCTTATCATTCCCAGGACTGTTCCCAGCAGGCCCAGGAGAGGGGATATATATGCGATTGTCGCAAGCACGTTCAGCCGGCTTTCCAGTCGGGGAACCTCGCCGAGAGCGGCGTCCTCTATAGCCTGGGGCACGTCTTCCTCTTCCTGTTCGTAGGCGAGGATGGCGGAACGCAACACATGGGCTGCGGGTCCGGGTGTATCGTCGCAGAGACTGACCGCCTCAACAAGGTTCCCTCTCTTGAGCACATTTATCAGGCCCCTGACAAGTTCACCCACGTTTATCTGTACACGGTGAAGGTAGAAAAGTTTTTCAAAAAATACGATTACGGCTATAAAACTGCACAAGAGCAGCGGGTACATGATGGGCCCGCCCTGGCGGAAAATCTCTGCGAAGGTATTCATTTAATGTTCCTTTTTTTCGCCGCGAATCTCGCGGATCATTTCAGCGTATTTTCCGGCATGTCCGGTTTTGAACGATTTCATCTGCCGGCATATTCCGACAGCGGACTCCAGGGATTCCGGAGTCGCTTTTTCCTTGTAGAGGCGTATGGCGTTGTCCGCCGCTTTGATAATCCAAACGAGATCACTCTGCGAACTTTTTTCAAGTATTTCATAGGAGTAAATCAGTTCGTGATATTTTTCGAGCGCGCTTCCCTTGTCGCCTATTTCCTCGTCACAGCGGGCCAGTTTGTACAGCGCCTGGTGTGCCAGGTCAGCGGAAATCCCGTCGGATTCTGTTATTCTCCTGTAATATTCCACTGCTTTCATCAGGTTTGCGTGGTCGGGAGTTTTCCAGTCAAGAGCGAAATATACGTCTCCGAGCCTGCCCCAGGCGGCTTTTTCGAGGGGAGAGCCGGGGCTGCTTTCCGCGGCCTTTATATAAAATGGGATCGCTTTTGCGTAGTCCGATCCCTCACCGAAAAGCGGGTTGAGGTCGGTGAGGATGTCTCCGCGCAGAAACCATGCATGTCCCATTACCGGTGAAAGCGGATACTTTTCGCCCAGCGTGTCGAGGGTTTCTACAGCCGCATCTTTCTTTTTCGCCAGGCCTTCGACGTAGGCTTTTTCGTAAAGCGCCTGCGGCGCGGTTTCAGGGTCTGCTTTCCGTGCGATCGCGTCAAGAGCTTCGACGGCTTTGTCGTAGTCGTCCTTTTCGCGCCAGTGGTCGGCGATAAGGAAAATTCCCTGCACCGTAAAGGGCGAGTCGGGAAAGTTTTTCTTCAGAAGTTCCATATCCGACAAAGCCTTGTCCTCCAGACCGCAGAGCAGGTTCATGTAGACCCTCCTGTGAAGGGCGTTCGCTGCCAGCGGGTTTTCAGGATATTTTCCGATTAGCGCGGCATAATTTTCCTCAGCTGCGGTATCATCGCCCATCGTGAAAGCTATATTGCCGGACTCGAGCATCGCTCTCGGGGCGTTTTCGTCTTCGGGGAAACGGCGCGCGAACTCTAAATAAGCGTTCCGTGCCTCTTCCGGCCTCCCGTTCTCGTAGAGCATCCGCGCCTGAATGAAAAAGACTTCCGGCGCCGATTTGCTTTCCGGGAACTCCTTGAGAAAAACCTCCGCCGATTTCAGCGCCTCAGCTATCCTGCCGGTTTTCTGAAGAGCCTTGAGGATCCTCAGCAGCGCTTTTTCCCGGAGAAACTTGTATTCGGACGCGATTCTTTCAAATCTGTCAATCGCTTTTTCGTAATCTTTATCGATAAAGATTATCTCCGCAATCCAGAATTCCGCCTGGCCTTTTATATAGGGGGAATCTGCCAGCTTTCTCAGGTTTTCGAACTGTTTCGTGGAATCCTCGTACTGCTTCATCGAGAAATAAAGGTGCCCGAGTTCTTTAAGCGCTTTCTGTTTCGCCGATTCTGACAGGTACGAGTTCCCAAGGAGTTCGGTGTAGGCCGCGACCGCCTCCTTGTCTCTGCCGGCCGACGCCAGCAGTCTGGCAAGTTGAAGCCTGACCTCGTTGCTCTTGGCGCAGTCCGGGAAGACTTTCAGAAAGCGTTCGCAGGTCTTTACTGCCTCCTCTCCGCGCCCGGTCTCGGCATAGCTGTTAATCAGCAGCAGGAGTATCTGCTGTTTGTCGTAGGAGGAACTCGCATAGACACTGGCATCATGAAGCAGGGGTATCGACTGCTCGTGCTCTCCGTTCTCAAGGTATTCACCGGCGATAGAGTACGCTGTTATGAACCAAAGTGAGTCGCTGGCCTGTCCGTCTTTTCTGAGCTGGTTATAGGCTTTCTGCGCGTTTTCAATATTGCCGGCCCGGGCCAGAAACAGGGTCTGTATAAGCCCGTGCCGGATGTCCTTTTCCTTTTTGTCCGCATATATTTTTTCGACGAGTGATCCTGCTTTCTCAAGGTCGCCGCTCATTATCAGCGCGAGGACCTCCTGTTTTGCCGCGTATTCGGCCCACCTGGTGCCCCGGGCCTCGAAACGGAGTTTTCCATAGGTCTCGGCCGCGCGTTTCCATTTCAGCAGGCGCACAAGGGCCGTGGCTTTCCCGGAGATTGCCTGGTAACGCAGTTCCGTTGCCGGTTCGGTTTCCCCGATCACCTTTTCGAATTCAAAAAGCGCTTTGTCTACCTCGCCCTCGCAGAGAAATATGTTGGCGTTCCAATACTTCGAAAGCAGGCGAAGGCCGGGGTTCAGGGCAATGTCCTTGGCGAAACGTTTTCTGAAAACGTCGTGTTCCAACCTCGCTTCAATAGGGTTGTTGTCGGCGAGATGCGCGGAAATCAGGCGGAGAAAGGAGTCGCGTACAGCGTACTCGTCTTTTTCTTTCTCGGCCGCGTCCCTGTAGCGGCGGTAAAACTTCGCGGCAAGTTCGCTGTATCCGTCTTCGAGCGCCTTGTCCCCGAGCTCGCGCTGGCGCGAAGCCTTCCCGAGAGCGGTATTCTCTTCCTGCCCGGCGAGCGCCTGACACAATGAAAAGAAAAGTAACAAGCTCAGCGTCAGAAGCCGCCGATAATGTGTGGTGATTGACATGATGGAAAATCAGTCGGCGGTTTTCTCTTTCTCCTGTTCTTTGTCCTTTTCTCCGGAAGTCTTGCTCTTTGTGGACGTGTCGAGTTCGTCCCGGATCTTGTCCAGCAGCTTCTTCTGTATCGCCTTGTCGGTGCGAATCAGTTCCTTTGTCTGTTCGCGCCCCTGTCCAAGCTGCTCGTCTTCAAAGGAGAACCAGGACCCCCTCCTCTCGATTATGCCCAGGTCGGTGGCGACGTCCAGAATCGATCCCGCGCGCGAAATGCCCTCGGCGTAGTTTATGTCGAATTCCGCCTGCTTGAATGGCGGTGCCAGCTTGTTCTTCACCACCTTGACCCGGGTGCGGTTTCCGACGACTTCGCCGGATGTGTTTTTAATGGCCCCGATCCGCCTGATGTCCATGCGGATAGAACTGTAGAACTTCAGCGCGTTGCCCCCGGTCGTAGTTTCCGGATTCCCGTACATCACGCCGATTTTTTCGCGGATCTGGTTCGTGAATATGCAGCAGGTCCGGCTGCGGTTAATGACGCCTGTGAGTTTGCGCAGGGCCTGCGACATGAGCCGGGCCTGCAGCCCTACGAAGGAGTCGCCCATCTGCCCCTCTATCTCCGCCCTTGGTACCAGCGCGGCAACCGAATCTATGACTATCACGTCGACCGAATTGCTCCGTACCAGGGTCTCGGTGATATTCAGTCCGTCCTCCCCGCAGTCCGGCTGCGAAATAAGCAGACTTTCGAGGTTGATGCCTATCTTTTTAGCATACTGCGGATCAAATGCGTTCTCCGCGTCTATCAGCGCGCCGATGCCGCCAGCCTTCTGGGCGTTGGCAATCGCGTGCAGGCAGACAGTTGTCTTGCCCGAGGATTCCGGCCCGTATATCTCGACGACCCTTCCCCTCGGAAGTCCGCCTATGCCCAGGGCGATATCGAGCGAAAGCGCGCCGGTGCTTATACTCGGCACGTCGGCATACATGCTCTCGTCGCCGAGCCGCATGATCGATCCTTTGCCGAATTCCTTCTCAATCTGCGAAAGAGCTATCTTCAGGTTTTTTTCCCGTGAATCGTTTTTGGCTTTTTCCGCCATTTTTTCAACCTCCCGTTAAACTATAAAAATCAAGAACGCGCATATCAATCGCGGCAAACTACAATATCCCGGGTTTAAGGGCATTTTTCAAATAATATTTGTTTCCTAATCTGATTTAATGCGGTATAAGCGGTTCTTTCCCGTACGAGATTGCGTCCGCCGGGGAAAATATGGCGTTTCACAAGAGCCCTGCCGTGATAGGAAGAGGCGATAAAAACGAGGCCGGCCGGCTTTTCCGGCCCCCCTCCGGAGGGGCCCGCTATACCGGTCACGGCGATGCCCGCGGCAGTTCCCGTCCTGTCGCAGAGGCCCTCGACCATCTCGCGGGCGCACTCTCCGCTTACGGCCCCGTGGTTTTCAAGAGTTTCCCGCGTGACTCCGAGCATTCGTTGTTTCCACTTGTTCTCGTATGTGACATATCCGCCCGGAAAGACGTCTGAAGCGCCCGGGACTGAAGTTATTATGGATGCAAGGAGCCCGCCCGTGCATGATTCCGCGAGGGAAAGCTTCTCGCCTCTTTCGCGGAGAAGACGCGAAACGGCCCTTACAAGGCAGTTGTCCTCCGCCGGCAGCATGTCCTCGCCGAACACTTCACGCAGGCCGGTCTCGCATTTTTTCAGCGTCTCCAAATCGGTTCCACCGAGAAAAATCTTAACTCCCGCCGGCGATGCGCAGAAGGCGGCCTCTGTCTGCGGATACCTGCCCAGTACGGGATCGGCCTTCTGCTCCACAATGGATTCGGGAACTCCGGCCGTCAGTAACATGACAGAATGAAAATACGTATCTCTGCGCCTGCTTAGATATGGCAGAAGCGAATCCCGCAGTATGGGAATGCATTCCGCCGGCGGCCCCGGCAGCAGCACGATGCTTTTCGGGCTTCCGGATTCGGGATCTTTGAACTCTATTGCAAGCCCGGGGGCTGTGCCGACGAGATTCGGCAAAACAAGCGCGGCTTCCGGGATATCCGCCTGCTCGATTACCTTCTCCGGCATTTTTCCTTTGCGGCCGCGGGATATCCAGTATTTGCGTAGATGCCCGAGGACTTCCTCACTTCTGCACAGGTTCAGCCCGAGATAGTCCACAATCACCCTCTTGGTGATGTCGTCCCGGGTGGGGCCCAGCCCGCCGGTGCATATCAGCACATCGACAGAGGGCAGCAGGAAGTCGAGCCCGCTCTTCAATGCCTCTTCCTCGTCGGGAACTGTCATCTCAACTGTGGGAAATATGCCCTGCCCCTGTAGAGCGCTGCCTATTGATGCAAGGTTGGTGTTGAGAGTCGCCCCCCTTAACAACTCGTTGCCTATGCTTAAAACTGCGGCTTTCATTTTATGTGAAACACCTCTTTGAGCGGCACTGCCAGCGGGCTGTTGTCGGGATTGGTTTCCATCAGGTCTTTCATGTACGCCCACCATCTTTTGCAGACATCGGTCTCGGCAACCCTGTTCCATCGCTGCTCATCCTCGACCTCGACGTATGCGAAGAGTTCGCTGGTCTCAGGGAGCAGAAAAATAGAGTAGTTATGGGCCCCGTGTTCCCTGAGAGTGTCCTCCAGTTCTTCCCAGATCGGATTATGGCGCTTTTCGTATTCCGCGTGACAGTCCGGTTTGACCTTCATAACGAATGCCAGTCTTTTCATCGTCGTACCCTCCTTTTAGCCAGGTTGTTTCACGAAGCCAGTGCGCTGCGGATGCGCTACAATGGATTCGCCCTTCGGGTGAAAATTTAAACCTGAATCGTACATATTCAGTGAACCACGTCGGGGTCGGGGTTGAGACACTCGAAGACTGTC
>CAZGYO010000055.1:0-10342 GCA_964530455.1 uncultured Victivallales bacterium | reverse complement strand
GAACCCGCATGGATTTTTAACGGAATATGAACTGCTTCACTGTTTGACTTTGTTTTCATAGCGTCTATAATAATGCTCCCCCTGAGAAACAGGGGAAACTGTAGTCATTCAAATTCTTTACAAAAACAAAAGGAGAAATAAATGAGTATCCGTATCGGGATCAATGGCTTCGGTCGTATCGGGAGAAATGTCTTCCGGGTCATGGCTGAAAAAGGAGACGAGTTCGAAGTGATTTCCATCAACGATCTGATGGACTCCAAGACTATCGCGCATCTGCTCAAGTATGACAGTGTCTGCGGAAAATTCGACGGTGAAGTGGCAGCTGACGGCGATGCCATTGTAGTGAATGGCAAGCGTATTCCGATCACGTCGGAAAAAGACCCTGCCAGCCTGGGTTGGGGAGACAAGGGCGTGGAAATCGTGCTGGAGTCGACTGGTGTTTTCCGTTCGCGCGACGGTATAGAGAAGCATCTGCAGGCCGGCGCTAAAAAAGTTCTGCTTTCTGTTCCCGCGAAATCCGCGGACGATGTTGACGCCACGGTTGTCCTGGGAGTGAACGACGAAATGCTCACCGATGATGTCAAGCTCGTTTCGAACGCTTCCTGCACGACGAATTGTCTCGCCCCGATGGTCAAGGTTCTTCACGACAAGTTCGGTCTTGTCAAGGGCCTGATGACGACTATTCATTCCTACACCAACGATCAGGTCATGATAGACGGCCCCCACAAGGATCTGCGCAGGGCGCGTTCCGGAGCCGCAAACATCATACCGACGACTACCGGAGCCGCGAAGGCTGTCGGCCTTGTAATTCCGGATCTCGCCGGCAAACTCAATGGTTTCGCTCTCCGGGTTCCGACACAGTGCGGTTCGATAACCGACCTCGTGTCCGAACTTAAATGCGAAGTCAGCGAAGACGAAATAAACGCCGCCTTCAAAGAAGCTGCCGACGGCGCGCTCAAAGGTATTCTCGGCTATTGTGAAGATCCTATTGTACTTGCGGATATTGTGGGCGACTGCCGCAGCTCAATCATCGACGGACTCTCCACGATGGTTAGCGGCAATATGGTCAAGACGGTTTCCTGGTACGACAACGAATGGGCATATTCGACCCGTTGCGTCGACCTGTTCAGGAAAATGGCCGGCTGAGAACCGCGGCTGCATATTGAGCCAATTTTAAAACTCTCCGCGCCTGGGCTGCCAACGCCAACGCGGTACACGCGGAGTTTTGAAACCGGCTCTATTCAATAAAAAAAACGGAGAGCCGGGTGTACCTGAGCTCTCCTGTTTTTTAAACAGGGAAACCGGTAATACAGGGAAAACTAAGATGAAGATGAAAAAGACAGTCCGGGATATTGAGCTGAAAGGCAAACGCGTAGTGATGCGCGTGGACTTCAATGTTCCGGTAAAGGACGGCGTAATAGGCGACGACACCCGTATTAAAGCGGCGCTTCCGTCGATCAAGTATATTCTGGATCAAGGCGCGAGTCTTTCGCTGCTCAGCCATTTGGGCAGGCCCAAAGGAGAGGCGAAACCGGAATTCAGCCTTTGTCCGGTGGCGACCAGGCTTTCCGAACTGCTGGGAAGTCCCGTAAAGATGGCCGAAGACTGCATCGGCGATTCTGTCGTCGCCCAGTCCGAGGAGCTTCAGTCGGGAGAATTATTGCTCTGCGAAAACACCCGCTTCCACCGCGAGGAGGATCTCAAGGCGAAGACAGACGAGGAGAAGGCTTCAATGGACGACTTCGCCAGAGAACTTGCGAAGCTCGGGGAAGTTTATGTGAACGATGCGTTCGGGACGGCACACAGGGCGCATGGTTCGACCGCGCTGATTACGAAGTATCTTGATACCTGCGTTGCCGGTTTTCTTATGGAGAAGGAAATCAAATACCTGGGTTCGACGGTCTCGGCTCCCGAACATCCGTTCGTGGCGATCATAGGCGGAGCGAAAGTCTCGGGAAAATTAGAGGTGCTGAAATCGCTGATAGAAAAGGTTGATACGATACTGATTGGCGGTGGCATGGCCTACACATTCCTCAAGGCGATGGGTCACGAGATAGGTAATTCTCTTGTTGAGGACGATCTTCTCGAAACGGCCAAATCCACATTGGCGCTTGCAGAGGAGAAGAATGTCCAATTTCTTCTTCCGGAAGACAATATCGCCGCCGATAAATTCGACAACCAGGCGCGGATACAGACGGTGGGCAGGGATATCCCGCAAGGCTGGATGGCCCTGGATATCGGACCCAAAACCGTTGCGGCATTCAGCGCGAAGATCGCGAATGCCAGGACAATTGTCTGGAACGGGCCAATGGGATGTTTTGAAATGCCGAACTTCGCGGAAGCGACAATGGCCGTATGCAGGGCTGTCGCGGAAAGTGATGCCACCAGCATAATAGGCGGAGGCGACTCGGTCGCCGCGGTAAATCAGAGCGGTCTGGCCGACAGGATGACGCATATCTCGACTGGCGGGGGCGCGTCCCTGGAATTTCTGGAAGGAAAGACGCTCCCGGGCATTGCGGCCCTGGACGACGCATAAAAAATATCAAGACCATAACAGGAGAAGATCATGGCTGAAAGAAAGCTGTTTATAGCAGGAAACTGGAAGATGAACAAGACGGCAACGGAAGCCGCGGAGATGGTGACCGCGCTCAAAGACGCGGTAGTGGATCTGACAAATAAAGTTGATATAGGAATATGTCCCCCGTATACCGCCATTGACAGGGTTTCGGAAATAATAAAAGGTTCCGGGATAGCTTTGGGAGCACAGGAGATTTCCGAACACGAATCCGGGGCGTATACAGGCGAAATATCCGCGGCGATGCTCCTGGATTTGTGTGTGGAAAACGTGATAATCGGTCACAGCGAGAGACGCCAGTACCACTGCGAAACCGACGAGGGGGTCAGCCGCAAGGCGCGCACGGCTCTCGATGCCGGTCTCAAACCGATAGTTTGTATAGGCGAGACGCTTGAACAGCGGGAAGCTGAACGCACAAACGAAGTTATCACCGCGCAGGTAAAAGGCAGCCTTGAAGGGCTGAGCCGCGAGGATATTCTCAGAACAACGATTGCGTACGAACCGGTCTGGGCGATCGGCACCGGGAAGACGGCCACGCCGGAGCAGGCACAGAATGTGCATGCCCTTATTCGCGGGCTTCTGAACGATAAATACGGCGCCGACGTCGCGGAAAAAATTATCATCCAGTACGGCGGTTCGGTAAAACCAGCAAACTCAAAAGAGCTTATGGCGCAGCCGGATATAGACGGGGCGCTGGTAGGCGGTGCAAGTCTCGAAGCCGATACTTTCGCCGAACTTATTAAAAACGCCTGTTGACAGGTATGTAAAAATGGATATAAGCCCCGGTCGATACTGGAATTAGGTCGCCGCGGGGTTATATTGCGCGGATGAAAGAGGAGACAATATGGAATATCTGATTATATTTTTGAAGATGCTTGTCGTTTTCGTCGCGCTGCTTCTCATTGTACTTGTCCTGGTTCAGCAGACAAAGGGCGGCGGTTTCGGGTCTGCTTTCGGCGGAGGCGAATCTGTTTTTGGAGCCCATGCCGCATCGCACATGACCAAGATGACGGTCATTCTGGCGTCGGCATTCTTTGTCCTGGCACTGTTGCTGGCCGTGCTCACGGGGCACAGGAGAAAATCGGAAAGTATTGCTGAAACGGGTTCCGGGACGGAACTCGTTCCAGCCGGGATCGAAGAAGCAGCCATCACGGAGGAAGAACCGCAAAAGCCCGAAGCCGGAGGAATGGAAGTCCCGGCAGTAGACGGCGCGGAGGCCCTTTCGGAGCCTGTGCCTGCGGAAAAAATCGAAGTGAAAACAGAAGAAACAGGCAAGACTGAAGCCTCCCCCTGAGAATGCTCCCGACCCCGACGTGATTCACTGAATATGTACCTTGCCGTTAATAATTTACAGCAGATGCATCTCGCGGTACTCCCTTGGTGAGAGCCCGGTCTTTTTCTTGAAAAGTTTTGAAAAACGCGCAGAATCGCTGTAGCCGGTTTCAAAAGCAACTTCCTTGACCTGCACATCGGGGGCCAGCAGTCTCTTTGCCGCCTGTGCCATTCTTTCCCGGAGTAGGTATTCGTGGGGACCGCATCCCTCGTTTTCCCTGAAAAGCCGCCTGAAATGACTGTAGGACAGGGACATTTCTGCGGCCGCCGCCCTGAAATCATGGTTCGGGTTCGGACTTTTTCTTATGCGTTCTTTAAGCCTTTCGATATAGTTCAGATAAGGGGCGCCGATTGTTTTTTTTCTGTTTCCCTCATCTTTCAAAGCGGCAAGAAGTTTAAGCAGAAGGATAAATGCGTCGGCGTGTTTTTCCGGCAGTTCTTTTTCCACAATCCTTATAAGTCTTCTGAATGTCTCCGTGAAATGCCTCGCGGAATCCGGTTCATCGCCGGAAGGAAGCGCGCGGAACCCATCACGGCTTAAACGCATGAACCCTTTCTCAATTATACGCCGGGCTTCAGTTCCTCTGAAAGTGACCCATAAATGATGCCAGCAGAGGCTTCCATCCGCAGGGAAATAGCTGTATTTATGTTCCGGATGATGCCAGAAGACTGTTGGGCTTTTGAAAACAGCGCCGTCAGTGTTCTCGGGCGAAAAATACAGTTCCCCGTTTCCCGGCAGAAACAGCTGCAGGTTGTACATGCCGCTGAAGCGGCGGTCGCGGATCACGGCTTTACAGCTCTCGTCTTCGTTTGCCGCGATGAATTCTATGTCGTCGAAATAATCTATCTCGAACTCCTGCGCATATTGGACATGCGAATAATCAAAAATGACATTTATTAATCTTAAATACGGTATAATATATTAAGAATATGTATAATATCAATAATCAAATGAGGAAATAATTATGGACAGGCTGGAGAGAAACAAGAATTATCTTCGTTCCCTGTACGAGGCGAAGGGGCCGCGTCTCGGGCTTATAACGAGGGTGAAACAGGAGTATTCTCTGCATGTGGAACCTTACGATTACACCCTTTCGGACGCTCCGCTGGAGGAGTGGGTGCCGCCATTGATGGAGCGTTACGAAAAAGAACTTTCGATGCTGGAGAAGGTGGAGGACGACAATGTGCCTTTTATCAATCTCTGCCGCAATACGGGAATCTTTGCCGCGGCTTTCGGATGCAGGCTTCATATATACGACGGAATGGGCGTGCCCGCGGCTTCGCGACCGCTGGTAAAGACCCCCGCGGAGGCTGCGAAACTCGCAAAACCTTCTCTCGAATCGCCGACACTGTCGCGTTCGTTGCGCCTGGCCGAAATTCTTTCACGGGAAGCCGGTCCCGATGTTCCGGTAAGCGTTCCGGATATACAAAGTCCATTCGGTATCGCGGCGATGATATGGGACAAAGCCGAACTGATGGTCGCGATGGTAAATGAACCAGAAGCCGTAAAAGAACTGGGGTGTAAATGCCACGAACTGCTGAAGGAGTTCCTGCTTGAATTCCGCCGTCTGGTTCCGAACTGCACGATGTGCCACTGTCCGCCTATGTGGGTTCCCAAGGAATACGGCTGTCATCTCTCGGAAGATGAAATAGGGATAATAAGTCCTGATATGTTTGACGAATTCTGTCTGCCTTCGCTGAAAGACCTGAGCAAGACGTTTCACGGCATCTGGATACACTGCTGCGCTGATGCCGACCACCAGTATGCCGGCTTAAAAAAAATCCCCGAACTTCGTGGGCTAAACCGCCGTTTTATCCGGGGGCCCGAAAAATGTATCGAGATGTTTTCCGATACCGCGCTCTTCTCCATGGGCTGTACGTCGGAGCAGGAACTTATGCAAATGCTCGATATAGCACGGCCCAATTCCCGGTTCCTCTTCGTTTTCGATTGCGATTCCCTGCACGAAGCACAGGGGCTCACAGACAGATTCAGGGAACGTTTCCCCCGTTGATCCTGAGAAAAGCAGC
Organism: uncultured Victivallales bacterium; assembly: GCA_964530455.1. Classification (GTDB taxonomy): domain Bacteria; phylum Verrucomicrobiota; class Lentisphaeria; order Victivallales; family CAZGYO01; genus CAZGYO01. Next base: position 4,407 of record CAZGYO010000055.1, on the reverse strand, counting down.
AGTTGCCGCCGTTTCGCCGTGGCGCATGCTGTTCCTCCGTCCCGACCTTTTGGGCGGCAACGGAGAGTTTTGAAATATGCAAGTCAAGACATTTCGATCATGCGTTGTATCGGTTTCACAGCGCGTTTGCGGACATACGCGGGCACATCGATTTCGTGTTTATTTTCTTCGAGTGATTCGAGCACGTTTCCCAGTCTTGTGAGTTTCATATTAGGGCAGACAGCCTGTTCTGAAACGGGAATGAACGTCTTTTCAGGGTTTTCTTTTGAGAGCCGGTATATCAGTCCCATTTCGGTGCCGACTATGATTTTTTCCGTGCCTGACTCTTTTGCATATCTGACCATACCGCCCGTGCTTAGAACCTCGTCGGCCAAGTCTATGACGTCCAGTTGGGCCTCGGGATGGACCAGCACGCGGGCGTCCGGGTAGAGTTTTTTGAGCCTCTCGATATGTTCCGGGACAATACGCATGTGCGTGGGGCAGAAGCCCGGCCACAGGATCATTTTTCTTCCGGTTTTGCGTTGTACCCATGCTCCCAGATTTCTGTCGGGAACAAAGATTATCTCCTTTTCCGGCGGGAGCCCGGAAACGATCTTCAGCGCGTTGGCCGATGTGACGCATATATCGCTTTCTGCCTTGACTTCGGCCGAACTGTTTACGTAGGTCACCACGAGGGCGTCGGGATGATCCTTTTTCAGTTCGAGGAGTGTTTCGGCGTCGGCCATATCAGCCATCGGACACCCGGATTCCAGAACCGGTAACAGTACGGTCTTTTCAGGCGACAGCATTTTGGCCGTTTCCGCCATGAAGGTGACGCCGCAGAAGACTATAAGCCGAGCTTCAGTTTTCGAAGCCTTGACGCTCAGTTCCAGGGAATCGCCTACGAAATCGGCGATCTCCTGCACCTCGCCCAGCTGGTAGTTGTGGGTGAGAATCACAGCATCCCTTTCCCCGCAGAGATGGCGAATCCTTTCACCCATTTCTTTTTCGCCGAAAAACATGTTTAACCCGGCTTATTCACAGCAAGAGTCACCGCAGCAGCACGGGGAATCTGGACTGTGAGTCTTTCTTATTTTATGAACGTTTTCGGATACTATATCCGCGGCTCTTGAAATTTCTTCCCCGGTGGTCTGTATTCCCGTGGAAAAACGGATAGAGCTTCCTGCCCATTCGGGGCCGATTTTCATCGCTTTGAGCACGTGCGAAGCCTCTATCGCGCCGCTGCTGCATGCGGCGCCGGAGGACGTGGCAACTCCGGCCAGGTCGAGTCTTATGAGCAGCGATTCGGATTCGACATCGCAGAAGCTGATGTTCAGAGTGTTCGGGATACGGTTTTCCCGACTGCCGTTCACCCGGCAACCCGGTATTTTCTCCAAAAGTAATTTTTCGAGGAGGTCCCGCATTTTGGACATATGGTCCGCGCGATCAGCAAGATTTTTCGCCGCTAATTCCGTTGCGGTTCCGAAACCGACGATGCCGTGGACATTTTCCGTCCCGGCACGGCGTCTCATTTCCTGGCTGCCGCCGTGGGAAAGGGGATCGATTTTCAACCCCCTGGCGGCAAAGAGCGCGCCCACAGCTTTGGGTCCGTATATCTTGTGCGCGGAAACAGAAAGCAGATCCACTCCGAGTTCAGCTACATCTACAGGTATCTTTCCCAGCGCCTGTACGGCGTCGGAGTGCACGGGAATATTCTGCTCATGTGCCAGGGCGGTGATTTCGGACAGCGGCTGTACGGTTCCCGTCTCGTTGTTCGCGAGCATGACAGAGACCAGTATAGTGTCCTCGTCGAGCGCGTCTGAAAACGCGTCTAGATCTATCACGCCATGTCCGTCAACTGGTATTTCGGCTATCTCAGCTCCGAGTCCCGCGGCATACCTGCATGTTTCAAGAACCGCCTTGTGCTCGGTTGCGCAGGTGACGATTTTAGCCTTGGCGCCTTTTGCCCTTCTCATGGAATTCAGGAATATTCCCATTACCGCCATGTTGTCGGATTCGGTTCCCCCGCTGGTGAAGAATATCTCGTCGGGTTTGCTTCCGAGAATGTACGCCAGTTGCCCCCGCGCCTTGTCAACCGCGACTCTGGCTTCCTGTCCGATAGCATAGTTTGCCGAGGGGTTCCCGAATTTGACGGACATGAAAGTTTCCATCGATTCAGCCACCTCGGGAACTACCGGGGTAGTCGCGTTGTAGTCCAGATATATCTGTTTTGGATCCATTGTCTACCAATCTTGTCAGCTTTTACTATCCGAGCCAGTTTCAAAACTCCGCGTGAACGGCGTCAATAGCTTGGGTTAATTCGTGCGTTCCAGAGGGTTAACCCGAAAAAAACATTTCCACAAACAGTTATCGGCCTGATTAGCTGCGTCATCTTAACCATCATGATTATTATGCCTGTTTTTGCAATTTGACTGCTTCATTTAGGTTTAAAAGATAGATTGATATGGTATAGTTTACAACTAATTGAAGGGAATAAGTATTAATGTGCGGTTTTTTGAAAATCGCCGATCCAACAGAACATTTTCCGGTATCGGGTGTCTAATCTCATGAAGGAAACAGAACATAAAGACGACGCGGCGCTTGTAGAGGCGTTCAAAAATGGTTCGCACGAAGCGTTTGAGCAGATCATACTCAAGCATTCGCCGAAGCTGTACCAGGTGGCCTACGGGCTTCTGGGCAACCGCCAGGACGCCGAAGAGGTTGTTCAGGACGCGTTTGTAAGGGCTCACAGACATATAGCCTCGTTTCGCGGTGATGCGAGTTTCGCGACCTGGATATACCGGATAGTTGTGAATCTCTCGCGGAACAAGTACCACTGGAACCGGAGACGCGGGTCGGAGAAGACCTTCAGCATTTCTTCTCCTAGCCCCGGAGAAGACCCGAAAGAAAAGCATGCGGACAGGGCGATCCCCGAAGAGGGGAACCGGCCGGATGATCTTCTTGACGAGGTCGAACTGGAAAAGTCTGTGCTGGGCGCGATTGAATCGCTTCCGCCCAAACTGAGAGAGATAATGATTTTAAGGCACGTTGAAGAATTAAGCTACGAAGAGATCGGAAATCTGCTCGACTGCAAGCCGGGCACCGTTAAATCCCGGCTTTCACGGGGCAGGGAGGTGCTTCGAAAGATGCTGAAATTATAACAGTTCATGGATAAATACGATGAAATGTCCCGACATTGAACAAGTCAGCGCTTATTTCGACGGGGAACTGGATCCGGCGAGCGTTGAAGCCGCGCACATTTCTTCGTGTTGCGAATGCAGAAAATATCTCAAGGCGTACGAAGCGCTGAATTCGCAACTGAAGGGTGAGCTTGCCGGCGCGGTTGATGAGAATCTTTCCGACACTATACTTATGCGCGTCCGGAAAAATACGGCGAAGAAAGCTGATATTTCGGTTTTTCCGTTTTTTGCGAAGGCAGCGGGAATACTTCTGGCGCTGGGGCTTTTTGCTCTATATACCGGCAAGCTTGCGCGGAATTCCTCCGAGTCCGGCGCAGCCGATCCCGGCATGGAAATGGCGGGTGGCGAAAATCTGGAAAGCTCGAACGCATCAGAGATTGCCAGGGATCGGAGATTCCCTTCAAGCAGCGGGAACATTGCCTACAGCGATATTTCGGGCGCCAGCACTTCCTCTCCGGCATTTACCGCTGTTGTTTTTGGTTCCGGGGACAAAAAGAAAATGCCTGTCGCTATAGCTGCGGACGTCAGGCATGTCTGGCTGGTCCGCGACCTGGAGGAGGCCGGAGAACTCATTGGCGGAATTCTGCAGAAAGCTTCAGATTCAGAAGCAAGTAGAGTGGAAACAGGGCGTGGCACTGTTTCTTACGAGGTGGAGATTGACAAGCGTTCGCTTGTCGACGTGGTAAGGTCTTTCGCGGCGGCGGGCCCGAAACTGCTTTCGCCGTCGGCTCCTCAGCCGGAACAGTCTCTGTTCAGCGGGAACGGGGAGGACAAAGTAATTTACCGGGCCGAACTGCTGGAGGATGAGGATTCCGGTCCCGGGAGCTGACCGGAAAAATTTTATTACGGGCCGGAGTTTTGAACTGGCTCGGTAAACGTCAAGTCTCTCGTGTCCCAGCGTCATGATGCATCGATCCCGATAGCGATTTCGATTATCTATCTTTTTGCTTATTTCCGGGGCTGAAAGCCTGTAATCCCATAGCCCGGCATCGCCCCGGGTATATGTGTCTCCAAAAATATAAAGGGCTGCAGGCCCGTAATAAAAAATGGCCGAATCCGCGAAGTCCGCAAATTGTATTTCGCGCTTACAGCGCTATTGCAATGGGGGGGATCAAGCGCCCCAGCCCTTTGGACTGGGCTGTGTTATCCCGCGCCTTCAGCGCTATTCACGCGGAGTTTTGAAACTGGCTCTGGAGCCAGTTTCAGAACTCTCCGTGGCCGCGCGGCC